>NZ_JAALEF010000175.1:0-2297 GCF_014145245.1 Dietzia sp. B44
GAGGGCCGACCCGCCGCGGCCGGGCCGGCCGGGCCTCAGTCGGCGAGCGGCGTCCCGTCCCGCAGGTGCGGGGCGAGGGTGTTGTCGAACATCGTCAGCGCCGACGCGATCGCCATGTGCATGTCCAGGTACTGGTACGTGCCCAGACGGCCGCCAAAGATCACGCGGTTCGCCGCGGTCTCGGCCTTGGCGCGGTCGCGGTACAGGGCCAGCCGCTCGCGGTCGGTGGACTCGTTGATCGGGTAGTACGGCTCGTCGGAGCGCTCGGCGAAGCGGCTGTACTCGCGCATGATGACGGTCTTGTCCGTGGGGTAGTTCGTGCGCTCGGGGTGGAAGTGCCGGAACTCGTGGATGCGCGTGTAGTCGTACTCGGCGTCGTTGTAGTTCATCACCGGCGTGCCCTGGAAGTCGCCGGTGGGCAGGACCTCGGTCTCGAAGTCCAGGGTGCGCCACCCGAGCTCGCCCTCGGCGTAGTCGAAGTACCGGTCCAGCGGGCCGGTGTAGACCACGGGCGCGTCCGGGCTCGCCGCGCGGACGGCCTCGCGGACGTCGAACCAGTCGGTGTCCAGGACCACGTCGATCTTCTCGTCGGCGGCCATGTTCTCCAGCCACGCGGTATAGCCGTCGACGGGCAGGCCCTCGTGGGTGTCGTTGAAGTAGCGGTTGTCGAACGTGTAGCGCACGGGCAGGCGGGTGATGTTGCCGGCGGGCAGGTTCTTGGGGTCGGTCTGCCACTGCTTGGCGGTGTAGTCCTTGATGAACGCCTCGTAGAGCGGCCGCCCGATCAGCGAGATGGCCTTCTCCTCGAAGTTGGCCGCGTCCTCGGCCGAGAACTCCGCGGCCTGCTCGGCGATGAGCTCCCGCGCCTCGTCGGGCGAGTAGTAGCGCCCGAAGAACTGGTTGATCAGGCCCAACCCCATGGGGAACTGGTACGCCGTGCCCTTGTGCATCGCGAACACGCGGTGCTGGTAGCCGGTGAAGTCGGTGAAACGGTTGACGTACTCCCACACCCGCTCGTTGGAGGTGTGGAACAGGTGCGCGCCGTACTTGTGGATCTCGATCCCGGTCTCGGGTTCGGGCTCGGAGTAGGCGTTGCCGCCGATGTGGTGACGCCTGTCGAGCACCAGCACGCGCTTGCCGAGCTCGGCCGCGGCCCGCTCGGCGACCGTCAGGCCGAAGAAACCGGACCCCACCACGATGAGGTCATAGGTCCCCCACTGCCGATCGCCTGCCATCACTTCGAGCCTTCCCGTAGTCCGTCGCCGGGTCGCTGCGCCTGAGAGGGCGCCGCGCCCGGCGTGTCCACGCGCCGGCCGGCGCGGGTCCGGGTCCAAGGGTATCGGGCGGGTGGGCGGAGGGGTCCGGTGCCACACCAGGTGACGACGACGAGGAGGGCCCCACCCGTGCGCGGTGCCGCTGCTCAGTCCGCTCGCCGGGCGGCCGCGTCGTCGTACATCGGTTCGAAACTACACGGCTGTGACCCCAAAATTCACTGCCGTACCACTTGGTTTCACGCGTTTCTTAGCTACCATTGACCACGTTCGTCACATTCGTCCCAGTGGTCGCAGCGCTCGCGGCCGCCGGGAAGAAGTGTTCCGCAGCGGGATCCGCGAGACACAGACCTGATCTGGAGAAGCCCTTGAGAACACGACGCCGCCCCCTGAACGTCAGCGGTCGACGCAGGACCCTCGCCCTCGCGGTGGCGGTCGCGGCGTCCGTCGTCACGCCCCTCGCCGTGTACGGGGCGGACCACCTGGTCGAGTCCGGAGACGACATCGCCGCCACCGCGGGCGCCGCCGTCCCCACCGGGACGGCCGAGGTCTCCCTGTCCGACGCACCCGCCGCGGCAGGCGTGGACACCGACATCGCGGTGGGCTCCGCCCCGGTCAAGGAGGTCACCTCCGAGACCCCGTTCTCGATGGTCGGCGTCACGTGGAAGGGCTACAACCCGCAGGCCGTCGCGGCCCTGCGCGCCAAGAACCCGGACGGCTCGTGGGGCCCCTGGTACGAGGCGGAGTCCGTCGACGACGAGGGCGAGAGCACCACCGGCAGCGGCGGCACCGAGCCGGTCTTCCTCGGGGTGGACACCACCACTGTCCAGATCAAGGTCTCCGGCGTCGACATCGCGGACACGTCGCTCGCGGACGCGCCCGAGGGCTCGGAGTCCCGGGACGCAGAGTCCGGGAGCGCGGAGTCCCAGGACGCGGAGGCCTCTGAGGCCCCCGAGCCCGAGGCCGCCGACACCCCGGCCACGGGGTCCCCCGCGCAGAACGACGTCGCGGCCACCCGGTCGGCCG
>NZ_JAALEF010000176.1:0-9558 GCF_014145245.1 Dietzia sp. B44
CCGGCGTCGCGGTCGACACCGGCCGGTGCAGATCCGCGACCAGCGCGGCCAGGGCCCCGGGATCGGCGACGGCCTGGCGGCCACGCCGGAAGGCCTGGATGTTCGCCGCGACCGCGACTCCGTTGAGCTCGATCGCCTGCTCGATGGCCCGGGCGGAGATCGGCAGGGCGCCGCTCTGGTACGCCGCCCCCACCATGAGCATGTTGGACGCCTGCGTGGACCCGAAGAGGTTCTCCGTGATCTCGCCGGGGTTGAGGTAGACGCCCCGCCCGGAGGCCCGGTCGATGGCCGCCTGGATGTCCGGTGTGGACGGGTAGTGCACGGCGGTGTCGATCACCATGGTCCCCGTGGGGATCCGGGTGGTGGAGACCACCGCGGTGGTGCGCTCCGGGTGGGCGACCTTGAGGTTGGCGTCGTCCGCGCCCACGAGGCCGTCACAACACAGGTAGAGGTCGCAGTCCCCGGCCCCGATCTTGGGGGGCTGCTCGAGTGGCGTCCGCGCCACCCGGACATCGGAGACCACCGCGCCACCCTTCTGCGCCAGACCCGTCATGTCGAGCGTGCGGGCGGAGTTGCCGTCGAGCACGGCGGCGGTCGCCAGCACGGCCGAGACGGTGACGATCCCTGTCCCACCGATCCCGGTGAGGCGCAGCGAGAAGCCGCGGTCGGCGTCGACCGCGACCCGGTCCGGTTCCGGGAGGGCGGCGGAGTCCAGTTCCGGTGCGGTCGCCACGCGCTCGGTCCCGACGCCCGGGACCACGGTGACGAAGGCCGGGCAGTCGCCCTCCAGGCACGAGAAGTCGAAGTTGCAGGTCGACTGGTCGATCCGGGTCTTGCGGCCGAACTCGGTGTCCACCGGATGGACCGACAGGCAGTTGGACTTCTTGCCGCAGTCGCCGCACCCCTCGCAGATCCGTTCGTTGATCACCACCCGCTCCGCCGGGGTGGGGTAGGTGCCGCGCTTGCGGTGGCGGCGCTTCTCGGCCGCGCAGAACTGGTCGTGGACCAGCACGGTCACCCCGGGGACCGCGGCGAGCTCCTTCTGGACCTCGAGCGTGTCGCGGCGGTCGCGGACCTCGATGCCGCGGGGCAGTCCCTGGGACCTCGTGGCCTTGACGTCGTCGGTGGTGACGACGATCCGGGCGACCCTCTCCGCCTGCAGGAGCCGGAGGATCTCCGGCAGGGACATCTCGCCGACCGGGTCCTGGCCGCCCGTCATGGCCACCGTCCCGTTGTAGAGGAGTTTGTAGGTGATGTTGTCGCCCGAGGCGACGGCCGCGCGGAGGGCGAGGGAACCCGAGTGCATGAACGTGCCGTCGCCGATGTTCTGCACCATGTGGCGTTCGGTCAGGAACGGGGCCATACCGGTCCACTGGAGTCCCTCGCCACCCATCTGGGTGACCCCGGTGACGGTGCCGACCTGGTCCTCGTCCATTAGCAGGACCATCGCGTGACAGCCGATGCCGCCGCCCACGAGCGTCCCGTCCGCCACCTTGGTGGAGCTGTTGTGGGGGCACCCCGAGCAGAAGTAGGGGGTGCGGGTGGTGGCCAGCGGCAGGGAGATCCGCGAGCGGCCGCGGCCCGGTCCGTCGAGCCAGGCGGCCGCCGACTCTATCCCGTGGACGCGGCCCAGCCGTTGCGCCAGGCCCCGGGTCACGGCGTCGACGTCGAGTTCACCGAAGCGGCTGAACAGGGTGGAGCCGTCCTCATGGGTCTTGCCCACGACGTTCGCGACGTCTGGCCGTCGGAAGTGGATCTCGCGGATCATCGTCTCGATGAAGTCGCGCTTCTCCTCCACCACGATCACCTCGTCGAGGCCGGTCATGAACTCGTCGAGGACCGTGCGCTCGATCGGGTAGACCATGCCGAGTTTGAGGATCCGGATGCCGCGTCGGGCGAGCTCGGCGTCGTCGAGACCCAACCTGCGCAGCGACTCGCGGACGTCGAGGTAGCTCTTCCCGGCGGCGACGATCCCGATCCGGTCGTCGGCGGTCGACTGCACGATCCGGTTGAGTCGGTTGAGCCGGGCGTACTCCAGCGCGCGGGGGATCCGGATCGTGAGCTGGTTCTGCTCCAACTCCATGAGGCTGGACCCGAGCAACTGGCCCGAGGGCACGTGGGGACTCGTGCCCAGATCGCCGTAGACGGGCAGGATCCGATCCGGGTCCACCAGCGCGGTGGACGAGGCGTCCGCGACGTGCGAGGAGATCTTCAGGGCCGACCACAGGCCCGAGACCCGGGAGAGGATCGCAGCGTGGACGCCGAAGTCCAGCACGTCCTGGGAGTCCGCGGGGTAGAGCGTGGGGAGGTAGAGGTCTGCCAGCGCGAGCTCGGACGAGCACGGCACGGTGGAGGACTTGGCTCCGGGGTCGTCCCCGACCAGCGCCACCGCGCCCCCGTGGGGGTCGGTGCCGATGAGGTTGGCGTGGCGGATCGCGTCCGTCGCGCGGTCCAGGCCGGGGGCCTTGCCGTACCAGTACCCGACGACGCCCTGCAGTGGCGCGCCGCCGGTGTGGGCCGTCGCGCGTAGGGTCCCCGTGCGTCGCGCGAGCTGCGACCCCATGACGGCCGTGGCGGCGGCCTCCTCGTTGAGGGCGGGGCGGTGGACCACGTCGAACGGGTCGAGGAACGTCCCGCGCCTGGCCAGCTCGAGGTCGTAGCCGGCCAGCGGCGAGCCCTCGTAACCACTGACGAGACTGGCGGTGAGCAGGTTCTGCCTGCGGTCCAGTCGGGCGCGGTCGCGGACCGTGCGGACGAGGGCCTGGATGCCGGTGAGGAACACCGTGCCGCTCTCCCGCGTGTAGCGGTCGGAGAGCGAGAACGAGGTGGCGTCCGCCCGCCCGGTTCGGGGCAGATCATCGTGGGAGCCGCTCGAGGGGTGGAGTAGGGAGGTCATCTGTCACACCTGGCCTTCTGACGACAGTGGCTGTGTCTCCAGGCTAGGCGTGTGGGTGATGCGCGTCACGTGGCCAGCGCGATGCAGTGCACCATGTGCAGGATGTCGGCCACATTCCGCCGCGAGATGGACACAATGCGCAGTGCCCACCGGATTAGCATGGACACATGGACGCGCCTGCCGATCTGGATCACACCGACCGACGACTCCTGAAGATCGTCCTGGCGGGCCCCAGGGTCGGGGTGCGCGAGTTCTCCCGCCGCCTCGGAGTGGCCCGCGGGACGGCGCAGGCGCGGTTGGACAAGCTCGAGGCGCGGGGGGTGATCGCGTCGTGGGCGCCGACCCTCGATCCGGCCGCGCTCGGGTTCCCGCTCTCGGCGCTGGTCCACATCCAGGTCGCGCAGGCGAAGCTGCAGGCGACCTGTACGGGCCTGGCGGAGGTGCGCGAGGTCCTCGAGGTGATGAGCGTGGCGGGGGAGTTCGACATCGTGTGCCGTGTCGTGGCCCGGGACCACTCGCATCTCGAGGAGGTCTTCAGCGCCATCATCGCCACCCCGGGTGTCCTGCGCACCCGCACCGAGGTGGTCCTGCGGCGACGGGTCGGCCCGCGTGTCGCCCAGCTGCTGGACGAGTGAGGTTCACTCCCAGATGCGGGCGAACGGATAGGCCTGCTCGTACTCGGAGGCGAGTTCGAGGAGCAGTCGATCGTGGCCGATCCTCGCCGACAGGTGCACGCCGATGGGCAGGCCGTCCGGCGCCCGGCCGGTGGGAAGCGAGACGGCGGGCGATCCCGCGATGTTCTGGAGGGGCGTGAAGGTGACCCAGTTGGAGACCCGCTCGAGGTGGGTCTCGTAGGGCAGGTCCGCATCCAGGTACCCGACCTCGGGGGTCTCGTGGTTGACCACCGGGTTGAGGTAGACGTCGAACTCGCCGAACGCCGAGTCGAACCGCCGCCTGGTCCGGTAGAGGCGGTACAGGTGCAGGGGGAGTGAGGGCAGACCCCGCCTGGCCATCGCGGCGAGGCCGATCGTGAACGGGTCGAGCCGCTCCGCCGCGAACTCCGGACTGAACATGCCCCGGCCGCCCGAGGAGGTGCCCAGGGCGAGCAGGCCCCAGTAGGCGATGAAGTCCTCGCGGAACGAGTCCGGGACCGGCGCGGTGGTCGGCACGATCTCATGGCCCAACGCCGCCAGCCGGTCGGCGGCCTCCCGCAACACCGCCAGGGTGGCCGCATCGGTCGGGTCGCCCGCGGGACTGTGTTCGACGAGGCCGATCCGCAGCCGGCGCCCGGGAGCCTGCGCGACCGTACCCAGCGGTGGGACCCCCACCGGACGGTGTCCCGCTTCGAAGGCGGTCAGGAACGCCACCGTGTCGCGAACGGACCGGGTGACCACGGACTGGGAGATGATCGGGATCGGCATGTTCGCCGAGAACTTCTCGTCGGGGTGTCTGCCGCGACTGGGCTTGAACCCCACCAGGCCGGTGACCGCCGCGGGGATCCGGATCGACCCACCGCCGTCATTGGCGTGCGCGATCGGCAACGCGCCGGCGGCCACCAGTGAGGCGGATCCCCCCGAGGACCCGCCGCTGGTGCGGCCGGTGTCCCACGGGTTCCGGGTGACGAGCCCGCCCTGTCGCTCGGTGGCGGCGGTCCAGCCGAACGGCGGCATCGCGGTCGTGCCCACCGGGATCAGTCCGGTCGCACGGAAGAGCGGTGCGTAGGGGCCGTCGTGGAGGGCTGGTCGGGTGGGGACCGCCGACGAGCCGAGCGTCATGGGCAGACCCTCCACCCGGACCGCGTCCTTGAACGCCGACGGCACGCCGGCGAGCGGGGCGGAGAGCTGGGAGTTCCGGACCCACTCCGCCCGGTGGCGCGCGCGGTCGTAGTCGGTGTGCACCAGGGCGCCCAGAACGGGGTCCACCGTGGCGCAACGCTCGATGGCGGCCTCGACCAGTTCCGCGGGTGAGACCTCCCGCCTGCGAACTCTCTCCGCGAGGGCGGAGGCGTCGTCGTACCCGAGCGCATCGTCGCGGAAGGCGTGCACGCGGCGCGGCGGTCCGGCGGGGGTCGGATCGGCGGGGGTCGGATCGGCGACGGCATCGGCTGTGGTGTCGGTCACGCGTCCACTGTAGGGCGTCCCCCTTGACAACGGCCGGGCTACTCGTGCATCTTAGGTGTACCTTACTTAGGCGAGCGTCACCTTATTCTCGTACCCGAGATCTCGCCGTGTAGCTGGCGACCCGTGGAGGGCGAACAATGGCAGTGCACCCGATCGTGTCGGATCCGGTCGTGACGGGCGCCCGACGTCTCCTGGACGGGGCGGGCATCGCCACGGTCGCCGTCCGCGGCACCCGGGACCGCTCAGATGTGATGGTCTCCGCCCAGCACCGCTGGATCGGCGGAGGCGCCGTCGTCGTCACCGGGGCGCCCGCACCGTGGTCCGGTCTGATCGTGGAGCCGGGCTCCTCGGTCGAGGTGGTCGTGATGATCGACGAGTTCGCTCCGATCGTCGAGGCGAAGGTGCACGTCGCCAGCCTCTACGGTTTCGGGGTGGCGCGTGCGGCACGCCAGGGCGAGGGGTGGGTCGTCGAGATCGAGATCGAGCTCGGCGAGCTGCAGGTGCGCCGTCTCGGCCACGAGGGGACGGTTCTCGCCCGCGACCTGGACGCGGTGCCCTCGGACCCGCTGGCGTCCGAGGCGCCCGGTCTCGCGGACGAGATCCGGGCGCGATTCGGGGAACACCTGGCGATCCTGGCGGGATCGGGCGACCCGGCTCACCCGCCGTTCGTCCTCGGTGTCGACCCGGACGGCCTCCACCTTCTCACCGCACTCGGGCGCGACGCCGATGTCGTGCACCTGCCGTTCATGACCCGGGCGCAGTCCGTCGGGGACGTGGTCCGCGAGATGGGCCAGTACGTGGCCCGGGCGAGCTGAGTCCCGGGCCACATCCCGGCCGACGCCCCGGCCCACGTGCCGGCGGCGCCTACGCGGGGGAGTAGGTGAGGCAATCGGCGGTGTCCGCGCCGGAGCCGATCGTCACGGACTCCGCCGAGCAGAGCAGGTCCTTGTTGTGCGTGCACTCCACGCGCTGACAGGCGCCGACGTGCGCGCTCGCGGTGGGGAGGCCGCCCCGGACGTCGAGCGAGATGAACGTCCCGCACTCGGCGTGGTCGGGTGATCCCGCCACGGTGATCGCCGGGGCCGTGCAGTCCGCGTCGGCGTTGAACGAGCACGTGGTGACGGTGCAGTTGCTGATTCCGGTGAGAGTGGCCATGGCGGTTGCTCCTCGTATCGGTGGGTGTTCCCGGTGGTGCCGATCCGGTTGCCGCGGACCGTCGGTGTCACCGAGTCAACCCCTGATCGGCTCGACTTGCAAGCAAGGAGAGCCTGTGCTAGGTCAGGTTAGCCTAAGCATCTGACCAGCGCTTTCCCTGAATGTCCGCGGTGTGAGCTCCGCGGACCGCGTACCCCCGCCGCCTCCCGGTGGCGTGTGTGGTCTCCGATCCCCCTCTGGACATCTGTGAGCCATGGCACTATGGTCGAACTCAGTTAATCCGACTTAACTGAAAGGGAGCGGCGCTGATGACTTCCGCGACCACCGATCACCCGACCACCAATCGCCAGGCGCACGAGGAGCTCCTCTCCGACCTCCGCGACCGCCTCGAGCGGGCCGCGTTGGGCGGTGGGGAGAAGGCCCGTGCCCGGCACCTCGAGCGGGGCAAGCTCCTCGCCCGCCAGCGGGTGGACGTCCTCCTGGATCCCGGTAGCCCGTTCCTCGAGCTGTCCCCGCTGGCCGCCGAGGAGATGTACCGGGGCAAGGCGCCGGGCGCCGGTGTCGTGGCCGGGATCGGCCGGGTCTCCGGGCGCGAGTGCCTGGTGATCGCCAACGACGCGACCGTCTCCGGCGGCACCTACTACCCGATGACGGTGAAGAAGCACCTGCGTGGCCAGGAGGTGGCGATGGCCAACAACCTGCCGTGCATCTACCTCGTGGACTCCGGCGGGGCGATGCTCCTGCAGCAGGACGAGGTCTTCCCGGACCGCGACCACTTCGGCCGGATCTTCTACAACCAGGCGAACATGTCCGCCAAGGGCATCCCGCAGATCGCCGCGGTCATGGGTTCGTGCACCGCCGGCGGCGCCTACGTCCCGGCGATGAGTGACGAGGCCGTGATCGTCCGGAACCAGGGCACGATCTTCCTCGCCGGCCCGCCGCTGGTGAAGGCGGCCACCGGCGAGGAGGTCACCGCCGAGGAGCTCGGTGGCGGCGACCTGCACGCCAAGACCTCCGGTGTGGTGGACCACCTGGCCGACGACGACTACGACGCGCTCATGAAGGTCCGCCAGATCGTGGCGACCTGCCCGCCGGCGCCCGAGCCGGACTGGGAGGTGCTCGAGCCCCGCGAGCCCGCCCGCCCGCAGTCCGACCTCTACGACCTCGTCCCGGTCGACTCCCGCCAGCCCTACGACGTGCGCGACATCATCGGCACGATCGTCGACGGCGGCGAGTACACCGAGTTCAAGGAGAACTACGGTGCCTCGATGGTGACCGCGTTCGCGCGGATCCACGGGCATCCGGTGGGGATCATCGGCAACAACGGCGTCATCTTCTCCGAGTCCGCGCTCAAGGGTGCGCACTTCATCGAACTGTGCGACCGCCGCAAGATCCCCCTGGTCTTCCTGCAGAACATCACCGGCTTCATGGTCGGCCGTCAGTACGAGGCGGGCGGCATCGCCAAGAACGGCGCCAAGATGGTCACGGCCGTGGCGTGCGCGCGGGTCCCCAAGTTCACCATCGTCGTGGGCGGGTCGTTCGGTGCCGGCAACTACTCCATGTGTGGCCGTGCGTACTCCCCGCGGTTCCTCTGGATGTGGCCCAACGCGAAGATCGCCGTGATGGGCGGGCCCCAGGCGGCCGACACCCTCGCCTCGGTGCGCGCCGCGCAGGTCACCAAGTCGGGCGGGGAGTGGACGGACGAGCAGCAGGCCGAGTTCACCGCGCCGATCCGCGAGCAGTTCGAGGAGCAGTCCACCGCGTACTACTCCACGGCCCGACTGTGGGATGACGGGATCATCGATCCCGCCGACACCCGTACCGTCCTCGGCCTGGCCCTCGCGGCCGCGGCCAACGCCCCCCTCGAGCCGGTCAACAACGGCGTCTTCAGGATGTGAGTCGAGCTATGTCACAGAAACTCCACACCGTTCTGGTGGCCAACCGCGGTGAGATAGCGTGTCGCGTGATCCGCTCACTGCGGGCTGCGGGCATCCGCTCGGTCGCCGTCTACTCCGACGCCGACGCGGACGCCCTCCACGTGCGCATGGCCGATGCCGCCGTCCGACTGGGCCCCGCCCAGGCCTCGCAGTCCTACCTGGACTTCGAGAAGGTGATCGACGCGTGCCGCCGGACCGGCGCGCAGGCCGTCCACCCGGGATACGGCTTCCTGTCCGAGAACTCGCGTTTCGCGCGGGCACTGGAGGAGGCGGGCCTGATCTTCGTGGGACCGCCGGCCACCGCGATCGAGACCATGGGCGACAAGATCACGGCCAAGGCCGCGGTCTCGGCCCGGGACGTGCCCACCGTGCCCGGGATCTCGCGGCCGGGGCTGACCGACGACGAGTTGGTCGCCGGCGCCGAGGAGGTCGGTTACCCGGTCCTCGTCAAGCCGTCCGCGGGCGGCGGCGGCAAGGGCATGCGCCGCGTGGAGCGACCAGAGGATCTGCGCGCCGCGCTCGACTCCTCCCGTCGCGAGTCGGCGGGGGCCTTCGGCGACGACACGCTGTTCCTCGAGCGCTTCGTCGACACCCCGCGCCACATCGAGGTGCAGGTCCTCGCCGACACCCACGGCAACGTCATCCACCTGGGTGAGCGGGAGTGCTCGCTGCAGCGCCGCCACCAGAAGGTCATCGAGGAGGCGCCCAGCGCGCTGCTCGACGAGGTCACCCGCCAGCGCATCGGTACCGCCGCGTGCGACGCCGCCCGCTCGGTGGGCTACGTGGGCGCCGGCACGGTCGAGTTCATCGTCTCGGCCCACGCCCCGGACGAGTTCTTCTTCATGGAGATGAACACGCGTCTCCAGGTGGAGCACCCCGTGACCGAGATGGTCACCGGCGTCGACCTGGTGGACTGGCAGGTCCGCATCGCCGCCGGCGAGGAGCTGACGTTGCGCCAGGAGGACATCACCCTCACCGGACACGCGATCGAGGCCCGCGTCTACGCGGAGGACCCCGCCAAGGGCTTCCTGCCCACCGGCGGCACCGTGCTCGGGTTGGAGGAGCCCTCGGGCGACGGCATCCGAGTGGACTCCGGGCTGCGCGTGGGCACGGTCGTCGGCAGTGACTACGACCCGATGCTCGGCAAGGTCATCGCCCACGGCACCGACCGCGCCGAGGCGCTGGCCCGTCTCGACGCCGCGCTCGCCGGCACCCACGTCCTGGGCCTGCGGACCAACATCGACTTCTGCCGGTTCCTGCTCTCCCAGCCGGAGGTCGTCGCCGGCGACCTCGACACCGGCCTGCTCGACCGGACGCTCGACAACTACACCGCCACCCCGGCCCCCGAGGGCGCACTGGTCGCCGTGGCCATGCACCGCACCGAGGAGCGCTGGGCCCGCGTGCCTGCCGCCCGGCGGGGGCCGTGGGACGTGCCCAACGGCTGGCGGGA
>NZ_JAALEF010000177.1:0-6244 GCF_014145245.1 Dietzia sp. B44
GGCCGGCGTGCGCGTGCCCCGGTTCGGGCCCGACTCCGCCGCCCGACACCTGTCCGAGGGTGGTGCCGTCCCGCTCGGCGGGGCCGATCCCTCGGGCGCGGCCGGTCGCGACGTCGACACCCCCGAGGACGTCCTGGCACTGACCGGACGCGCCGTGGGTGAGGCCACCGCGGCGGTATTGAGGACCCCCTCCGTGAGTCAACGTGCTCACTCCGCCGGGGTATCGGCCACAATGGTCCGGTGACCGCAGACGACCCCGTGCTCGAGCAACTCCCCCGACCCCGTGACCGCTACCTCAACCGAGAACTCAGCTGGCTCGACTTCAACGCACGAGTGTTGGCCCTGGCGGGCGAGAAGGACCTGCCGCTACTCGAGAGGGCCAAGTTCCTCGCGATCTTCGCGTCGAATCTCGACGAGTTCTACATGGTGCGGGTGGCCGGCCTCAAGCGCCGCGACAAGACGGGTCTGTCGGTCAGATCCGCCGACGGCCAGACGCCCGCCGAGCAGCTCGGCCGGATCAGTGTCCGGACCCGCGAGCTCTGCGACGAGCAGACCCGGTTGTTCCACGACGAGATCAGACCCGAACTCGAGCAACACGGGATCCGGATCCTGCCCTGGGGCGAGCTCACCGCCGACGAGCGGTTCTCCCTGGCGGAGCTGTTCAGGAACTCGATCTTCCCCGTCCTCACACCGCTCGCCGTCGACCCGGCGCACCCCTTCCCCTACATCTCCGGACTCAGCCTCAACCTCGCGGTGATCATCCGCGACATCGGTTCGGGGCAGGAGCACTTCGCCCGGGTCAAGATCCCCCACAACGTGCCCCGGTTCGTCAGGGTCGCCCGGGACGCGGAGGACGAGTACTCGTTCGTGCCCGCCGAGGAGATCATCGCGGCCCACCTCGGCGACCTGTTCCAGGGCATGGAGGTGGTCGAGCACCACGTCTTCCGCGTGACCCGCAACGCGGACATGGAGGTCGAGGAGGACCGTGACGAGGACCTGCTGCAGGCGCTCGAGCGCGAGCTCGCCCGCCGCCGCTTCGGCTCCGCCGTGCGGCTGGAGATCGCCGAGGACATGACGCCGCGGATGCTCCGGATCCTCCAGCACGAACTCGACGTGGACTCCGAGGACGTGATCCGGTTCTCGGGACTGCTCGATCTGACGGGACTGTGGCAGATCCACGGCCTGGACATGCCCGACCTCAAGGATCCGGCGATGGTCCCCGCCACCCCCCCGGCATTCGGTGAGCGTGAGACCGCCCGGAACATCTTCGCGTCCCTCCAGGAGGGCGACGTCCTCGTCGAGCACCCGTATGACTCGTTCGCGACCACCGTCCAGCGGTTCATCGAACAGGCTGCTGCGGACGAGAACGTGCTGGCGATCAAACAGACCCTGTACCGGACCTCCGGCGACTCCCCCATCGTCAACGCTCTCGTCGACGCCGCGGCGGCAGGCAAGCAGGTCGTCGCACTGGTGGAGATCAAGGCCCGCTTCGACGAGCAGAACAACATCCGCTGGGCGCGAGAGCTCGAACAGGCCGGTGTCCACGTGGTGTACGGCCTGCTGGGACTCAAGACACACTGCAAGACCTGCCTGGTGGTCCGGAAGGAGGGCGACCGGCTACAGCGTTACGCCCACATCGGCACCGGGAACTACAACCCCAAGACGGCCCGCCTGTACGAGGACGTGGGGTTGTTCACCGCGGACGAGGAGGTCGTGTCCGATCTGACGGACCTGTTCAACCACCTCACCGGGTTCTCCAACGTCTCCAAGTACCGACGACTGCTCGTGGCCCCCGAGGGGATCCGCTCGGGGATCATCGAGCGGATCGACCGCGAGATCGGCTTCGCGGCCGAGGGTCGCGAGGCGGGGATCCGGCTCAAGGCCAACGCGCTGGTCGACGAGCAGATCATCGACGCCCTCTACCGGGCCTCGCAGGCGGGCGTGCAGGTCGACATCGTGGTCCGCGGGATCTGTGCCCTGCGCGCCGGTGTCCCCGGGCTCAGCGAGAACATCCACGTCCGCTCGATCCTCGGACGCTTCCTCGAGCACTCGCGGATCCTCAACTTCCGCGGGGCGGACGAGGTGCTCATCGGCAGCGCCGACATGATGCACCGGAACCTCGACCGCCGGGTCGAGGTGATGACCACCGTCACCGACCCCCGGCTCAAGGGTCAGATCCACCGCATCTTCGACTCCGCCCTCGACCCGGCCACGCGCAGCTTCCATCTGAGGCCTGACGCCTCGTGGGCGCGGATGCCCGCCCCCGGGGACCGGTCCGACTCGGTCGACCACCAGGAGCGCATGGCCTCCGTCCACGCGGGGTTCCGGGACCGATGAGCAGGAAGTCGAACGGCGGCCGGACCAGCGTCCGGGTGGTCCCCGCGGCCGGGGCCGTCCTGTACCGCATGGACGGGGGGTCCGCCCGCTGCGCCGTGGTCCACCGCCCCCGGTACGACGACTGGTCGTTGCCCAAGGGCAAGGTCGATCCCGGTGAGTCGCTGCCCGTCACCGCGGTGCGCGAGATCGCGGAGGAGACGGGGTTCTCCGCGGCTCTCGAGTCCAGGATCGGGACCACCGCGTACCCGCTCAAGGAGAACACCCGGAAGGAGGTCACCTACTGGTCCGCGCTCGCGTCCGGGGGTGGCTTCGAGCCCAACTCCGAGGTCGACGACATCCGGTGGCTCCCGGTCGACGAGGCCAAGGAACTGGTCTCGTACGCACTGGACCGCAAGATCCTGACGCGCTTCGCCGCGGCCCGGCCCGTGGATTCTGTCCTCCTGCTGGTCAGACACGCCAAGGCGGGGAGCCGCTCGGAATGGAGTGGTGACGACTCGTCGCGCCCGCTCGACAAGGCCGGACGCACCCAGGCAGAACTCCTGGTCCCGATGCTCAGGGCGTTCGGCGTCCGGAGGCTCCACTGTGCCCCCCGGGTGCGGTGTGAGCAGACCCTGGCCCCACTCGCCGACGAGCTCGGGGTCGGGGTCACACCCGAGCCGGTTCTGAGCGACGAGGCGTACCTCGACGATCCCGCCGCCGCCCGCGCCCGCCTCCTCGAGATCGCCGGCGGCGACGGGGTGGCGGTGGTGAGTTCTCAGGGGACCGCGATCCCCGGCCTCCTGGGCGACCTGGCCGTACGTGCCGGTATCGACGTTGGGGACACCTCGACCAAGAAGTCCGGCGCCTGGGGGTTGGGATTCGACGGTGGGACCCTGGTGTTCGCCGACTACTACCCGAGCCCGCTCCCCGTGCGGTAAGGCAGGCGCTCAGCTGACCTTGTCGCGGTGGTTGACACCGTTCTTCCCGACACCGCCGAAGGACTGGTGCGAACTGGACCGCTTGGCGGCGAGGCGACCCTCGGGGAGGGTCTCGGTGCCCTGCACGACGGATTTGAAATACTGCCCGGGCCGGAACGCCGGCGAGTACGTGGGTGGGACGGGGATGGACTCACCGGTGTGCGGGTTGCGCGCGACCCTCGCCGCGCGTGCGCGCTTCTCGAAGATGCCGAATCCCATGATGGTGATGGACTCTCCGGCCGCCACCGCCCGCACGATGATGTCGAGAGTGTTCTCCAGCGCCTCGGTGGCGAGCTGCTGGTCTCCGTCCATCCGTTCCGCCAGCTCGGCGATCAGGTCGGCCTTGTTCACGAGGGATCCCCCTTAGGGTGAGTACGCCGACGCGGCAGAGCACCGCGTCATACGAAATATAAGCATACTCACACGTTGCCGTCACGGGGAGCGTTCCGGACGTGACTCCGTGACCGGTCGGTCAGCCGCGAGGTGCCCGGTCGGTCAGCCGCGACCGGGCAGGGTGGTGACGGGCTTGAAGGTCGGCCTGCGCTGCTCGAACTCCGCGATCGCATCGGCCTGCCGGAGGGTGAGCCCGATGTCGTCGAGACCTTCCATGAGGCGCCAGCGGGTGTAGTCGTCGATCTCGAACGGGACGGTCACGTCTCCCGCGGTCACCGTCCGGGTCCCCAGGTCGACGGTCAACTCGAGGCCCGGACGCTCGTCCATGATCTTCCACAGCAGGTCGACGTTCTGCTGCTCGACCTGCGCGGCCACCAGTCCGGACTTGCCGGAGTTGCCGCGGAAGATATCGGCGAAGCGCGAGGAGATGACGACGCGGAAGCCGAAGTCCTTCAGGGCCCAGACCGCGTGCTCGCGCGACGAGCCGGTGCCGAAGTCCGGACCCGCCACGAGCACCGAGGCGCGGTCGTACGGGGAACGGTTGAGGACGAAGTCGGGTTCGTTCGCTCGCCAGGACGAGAACAGTCCGTCCTCGAAACCGGTGCGGGTGACGCGCTTGAGGTACTCGGCGGGGATGATCTGGTCGGTGTCCACGTTGGACCGGTGCAACGGCGCCCCGATGCCGGTGTGGGTGGTGATCGGCTCCATGATGATCAGGCCCCCTTCGCGGGCTCGAGATCGGCGGGCGAGGCCAGGCGGCCGACGACGGCCGTGGCCGCGGCGACCGCCGGGCTGACGAGATGGGTACGGGCGCCCTTGCCCTGGCGGCCCTCGAAATTGCGGTTGGAGGTCGAGGCACAGCGCTGGCCGGGCTCGAGTGAGTCCGGGTTCATCCCGAGACACATGGAGCACCCCGGTTGACGCCACTCGGCGCCGAACGCGGTGAACACCTTGTCCAGGCCCTCCTGCTCGGCGAGCTGGCGCACCTGCATCGATCCCGGGACGACCAGCATCCGGACACCCTCGGCGACCGCGCGGCCGTCGATGATCTCCGCCACGGTCCGGAGGTCCTCGATACGCCCGTTGGTGCACGAGCCCACGAAGACCACGTCCACCGGGACATCGCGCAACGGGGTGCCGGCCTCGAGGTCCATGTACTCGAGCGCACCCTCGGCGGCGACACGGTCGCTCTCGTCCCCGAAGGACTCCGGGTGCGGGACGGTGGACCCGAGGGGCACACCCTGGCCGGGGTTGGTGCCCCAGGTGACGAACGGGGTGAGGGCGGAGCCGTCGATCACCACCTCGGTGTCGAACACCGCGTCATCGTCGGTCCGCAGGCCGGTCCAGTACTCGACGGCGGCGTCCCTCTCCTCCCCGGCGGGGGCGTGCGGCCGCCCCTTCAGGTAGTCGTAAGTGGTCTGGTCCGGGGCGATCATCCCGGCCCGGGCGCCGGCCTCGATGCTCATGTTGCAGATGGTCATCCGCGCCTCCATCGAGAGCTTCTCGATGGCCTCGCCGCGGTACTCGATGATGTGCCCCTGACCCCCGCCCGTCCCGATCTGGGCGATCACGGCCAGGATGAGGTCCTTGGCGGAGACCCCCGGCTGCAGTTCGCCGGTGACGGTGACGGCCATGGTCCTGAACGGCCGCAGCGACAGTGTCTGGGTGGCCATGACGTGCTCGACCTCGGACGTCCCGATACCCATCGCGATGGAGCCGAACGCTCCGTGGGTCGAGGTGTGCGAGTCCCCGCACACGACGGTCATGCCGGGCTGGGTCAGGCCGAGCTGGGGCCCGATGATGTGGACGATGCCCTGCCCCGGGTCACCCATCGGGTACGCCCGGACCCCGAACTCCTCGCAGTTGGTGCGCAGCGTCTCGATCTGGGTCCGTGAGACGCGGTCGGCGATGAGGTTGACGGCCCCGCCGACGATGTCGGTCGGGACGTTGTGGTCCTCGGTCGCCAGGGTGAGGTCCGGACGGCGCAGGCCGCGGCCCGCCAGCCGGAGCCCGTCGAAGGCCTGCGGGCTGGTGACCTCGTGGATGAGGTGGAGATCGATGTAGATGAGGTCCGGCTGACGGGCTTCGCCCTCCCCCTCGCCCCTGACCACCACGTGGTCGTCCCAGACCTTCTCCGCCAGGGTTCGGCCCCGGGCACCTCCGGACGGTGTCACACTCATCACGCCTCCAGTCCACGCCCGGGTGTCGAACCGATGGATTCTCACCATGTAGGACGCTATAGTCGAACTGTGAGACAGTATAGCGGGATCGGAGTCCTCGACAAAGCCATGACGGTGCTCCACGCGGTGGCCGAGCAGCCGTGCGTCCTGGCCGACCTCTGCGAGCGCACCGGACTCCCCCGGGCCACCGCCCATCGGCTCGCGGTGGGCCTCGAGATCCACCAGCTCCTGTCCCGGGACGACGCCGGCGTGTGGAGCCTCGGCCCGGGCCTGGCCAAGCTCGCCGCGCACGCCGCGGATTCCCTGGCGGAGGCCGCATCCTCGGTCCTGCCCCGCCTCCGCGAGGCCACGGAGGAGAGCGTCCAGGTGTATCGGCGC
>NZ_JAALEF010000178.1:0-4637 GCF_014145245.1 Dietzia sp. B44
CGGTCGCCGTCGCGAACGGCCCAGTCCGGAGGCGGGGACGATGGGTACGACGACGATTGAGGGTCCAGGCCACGGGGTTCTCCAGACGAGACAGCATAGGGTTAGCGAGCTTGGGCGCAGTGTAGTTGTCGCCTCTGACATCCGAGGGACATCGCTGTCGGGCGGGGGTGTGCGGAGCCTCGTAGGCTGAGGGTATGGCATTCGCGACCGAGATCCCCGACGACGGGATCCCCGCAGACCCGACCGTCCTCTCCTATTCCGAGTTCCGTCCCATCGGGGATGTCGAGCGCACCACCGACCGGTTCGAGGTGGTCAGCGAGTTCGTCCCGTCCGGGGACCAGCCGACGGCGATCGCCGAGCTCACCGAGCGGCTGGGGCGGGGAGAGCGGGACATCGTGCTGCTCGGGGCCACCGGTACCGGTAAGTCCGCCACGACGGCCTGGCTCATCGAGCAGGTCCAACGGCCGACCCTGGTGATGGCCCCCAACAAGACCCTCGCCGCGCAGTTGGCCAACGAGTTGCGGGAGATGCTGCCCAACAACGCCGTCGAGTACTTCGTCTCCTACTACGACTACTACCAACCCGAGGCGTACATCGCCCAGACGGACACCTTCATCGAGAAGGACTCGTCCATCAACGACGACGTGGAGCGGCTCCGGCACTCCGCGACGTCGTCGTTGCTGTCGAGGCGCGACGTCGTCGTCGTCAGTTCGGTCTCGTGCATCTACGGTCTGGGCACACCACAGTCCTACCTGGACAGGTCCGTCTCCCTGGCCGTGGGCCAGGAAGTCGAACGCGACCGGTTGCTGCGGTTGCTGGTGGACGTGCAGTACGAGCGCAACGACGTCTCGATGACACGCGGGACGTTCCGCGCCAAGGGTGACACGGTCGACATCATCCCCACCTACGAGGAGCTCGCCGTGCGCATCGAGTTCTTCGGTGACGAGGTCGACGCCCTCTATTACATCCACCCCCTGACCGGAGACGTCGTCCGGAAGGTCGACGAGGTACGGATCTTCCCCGCGACGCACTACGTCGCCGGACCCGACCGCATGGCCAGGGCCATCGCCTCGATCGAGGAGGAACTGGAGGTGCGGCTGGCGGAGCTGGAGAACCAGGGCAAACTCCTGGAGGCCCAACGACTGCGGATGCGCACCTCGTACGACATCGAGATGATGCAGCAGGTCGGATTCTGTTCCGGCATCGAGAACTACTCGCGGCACATCGACGGTCGCGCAGCGGGCAGCTCCCCGGCCACGTTGATCGACTACTTCCCCGAGGACTTCCTCACGGTCATCGACGAGTCCCATGTGACCGTTCCCCAGATCGGCGCGATGTTCGAGGGCGACGCCTCCCGCAAGCGCAATCTCGTGGACTTCGGTTTCCGGCTCCCGTCAGCGCTCGACAACCGACCGCTCACCTGGGAGGAGTTCTCCGACCGGGTCGGTCAGACCGTGTACCTGTCGGCCACCCCCGGCGCGTACGAGATGGGACGGACGGGGGGCGAGTTCGTCGAACAGGTCATCCGTCCCACCGGGCTGGTGGACCCGAAGATCGTCGTCAAGCCCACCAAGGGGCAGATCGACGATCTCCTCGGTGAGATCCGCGCCCGGGCCGATCGGGACGAGCGGGTGCTGGTGACCACCCTGACCAAGAAGATGTCCGAGGACCTCACGGACTACCTGCTGGAACTCGGTGTGCGTGTGCGCTACCTGCACTCGGAGATCGACACCCTGCAGCGGGTGGAGCTGCTCCGCGACCTGCGACGCGGCGAGTACGACGTCCTGGTGGGCATCAACCTGCTCCGGGAGGGACTCGACCTCCCCGAGGTCTCGCTGGTGGCGATCCTCGACGCCGACAAGCAGGGTTTCCTCCGGTCGGCCACCTCGCTCATCCAGACCATCGGCCGTGCGGCCCGCAACGTCTCCGGCGAGGTCCACATGTACGCGGACTCCGTCACCGAGGCGATGCGACAGGCCATCGAGGAGACCGACCGTCGACGCGAGAAGCAGGTCGCGTACAACACCGAGCACGGCATCGACCCGCAGCCCCTGCGGCGCAAGATCGCCGACATCCTCGACAGGGTCGGGGAGGACAAGGACGGGGAGTCGTCCTCCGATCCGCGGGACCGCCCCGAGCTCGTGGGTGCACGGGCGGCGGGGGAGTCGGCGCGGCCACGGAAGGAACTCGAGAAACTCGTCGGGGAGATGACCGAGCAGATGATGTCGGCGGCAACGGACCTACGGTTCGAGTTGGCGGGACGGCTCCGGGACGAGATCGCCGAGCTGCGCAAAGAGCTCAAGGGGATGCGCGAGGCGGGAATCGACTGACCCGTCACTGTGACGTCGCGCGCTTACCGGGCACGGCGGGGACCCACGCGCACTACGCTGGGTAGAACTTGTTGCCGACGAGAGGAAGAGAATTGAGCGCCTACAAGAAGGTGGTCGTGGGTACGGACGGCTCGGAGTCGTCCTACCGGGCCGTCGATCGTGCCGCGTCGCTTGCCGCCGACGAGTCCGCGACCCTCGTGATCGCCTGCGCCTACGTGCCCGCCGATCCGCGTTCGGTCAGCCAGGCCGCCGATCAGCTGGGCGACGACGCCTATCAGATCCGCGGTGACAACCCGGCCGAGGACATCGTCCGGACCGCCAAGGACCGGGCGGTCGCCGCAGGGGCGGCGACGGTCGAGGCGCGCACCGTCAAGGGCGCGCCGGTCGAATCGCTCATCAAGCTGGCCGACGAGGTGGAGGCGGATCTGCTCGTCGTGGGGAACAAGGGCCTGAACTCTCTGACCGGCCGGCTCCTGGGCTCGGTGCCCGCGGATGCGGCCCGCCGGGCCATCTGCGACGTGCTCATCGTCCACACGACCTGAGTCGGTGGAACAGGGAGCGTCAACCGCAGAGGTGGGCCCGGCTCGCATCGATGATGGCCCGGCCCACCTCCGCGGTGTCGCGCTCCGGATCCTGCGCGGCGATCGCGCTGGTGAGCGGGCGGAGGTGATCGAGGATGGTCTCGGTGTCGGACCCGTCGGAGATGCTCCGACAGATCCCTATCCCCACCTCGACGGTGGTGGCCGCGGTCATCTCCGTGGGTAGTCCGAACGCCGTCAGGTCGTCGAGGAAATCCTGCTCGCTGCCGTTCCTGGCAGGGCCTCTCGGGCCGACGGCGGCGGGCCCCCCGGCCTCGGCCTCGGCGCCCCGACCGGTGGTCTCCGCCCTCACGGTCCGGTCGGTCGCCTCCTCCGCGGGCCCGCAACCGCCGCCCACCGCGAGGACCGCGCACAACGCCACGGCGGCCGGGATCCGCACCGCGTGGTCGCTCATGCGCTGAGCTCCTCTGTGTCGTCGGAGACGGACTCGCGGATCCGTGAGAGCAGTGGCCCGAACCGACCGGGCTGGACGAGGACCAGTTCCTGGGTGGCGCGGGTGGCCCCCACGTACAGATCCTGGAGCCCCTGCGGCGAACGTCCGAGGACGTGCTCCGGATCGACCACCACCACCACGTCGAACTCGAGTCCCTTGGCCAGGGCCAGGGGGAGGACCGAGGCGTCGGGGCGCGCCGCGATCACGGTGTCCCTGAGGGCGGCGATCCCGGGGGCGTTCTCGTGCCCGAGGTCATCGGGGAGGAGCACGGCCACGGCCCGGTCCTCCGGCACGAGGGAGACCTCGTCGGCCACCACCCGGCCCACCGAGCCCGTGTCGGTCTCGAGCCACGCGACAGGCCGTCGTCCCGCACGTACCGGGCGCGGCGAGGTCGCCCCCGGGTCGATCTGCGCGAGCAGCTGTTCCGCGACCGCGGAGACTGTCTCCGGGGTGCGGTAGTTGACGGTGAGCTCGCAGAGGACCCACCGGTCGTCCACGTACGGCGAGAGCGCGTCCTCCCACGAGTCGATGCCCGCAGGGCTGGAGGTCTGGGCGACGTCCCCGACGAGGGTCATCCAGCGGTTGGGGGAGCGACGCATCAGCGCGCGCCACGCCATGGCGGACAGCTCCTGCGCCTCGTCGACGATCACGTGACCGAACGCCCACGTCCGATCCGCGCCGGCACGATCCGCGACGGTGAGGTCCGAGTCCGCACTGTGCCGCCGGGCGAGCGACTCCGCGTCGACCACGTCGTACGCCATGAGGACCTCCGGGTCCAGGTCGTCCTCGATGTCCTGGACCGCCGACCCGGTGAGGATCTCGAGCGCCTCCTCCGCCTGTCGGACCTGTTCGGCCCAGGCTCGGTCCGCCTCGTTGCCCTCCTCGGTGGGGTCCTCGCCCAGCAGTTCGGCGAGTTCGTCGAGGAGCGGGACGTCGGCCACCGAGAACGCCCCACCGTCGGCGCGGAAGAGGGCCTCCTGGTCCTCGGCCACATAGTCGCCGGCAGCCTCGGAGATCCGCTCGCGGCTGGAGAACAGGTCGGCCAACAATTGCTCCGGCCGCAGGGTGGGCCACCACTCGTCGATCGCGGCGAGGACCTCGGGCGCGCGTTCGACCTCTGTGCGCAGCGCGGCCCGGTCCTCCGCGTCCAGCAGCGGCCGGGCGGGGTCCCCGAGATCCCCGACCCCGTCGCCCTCGGGGGACCAGGCGGCGTCCTCCGCGTGCCCGACGGGATCGGTCAGGGACGCCACGTACTGCTCCGTGAGAGCGTTGATG
>NZ_JAALEF010000179.1:0-4314 GCF_014145245.1 Dietzia sp. B44
GCGGCCGAGGCGGGGGAGGTCTCGGCGAACCACGGCGCGCGGGAGAGGTCGGTGGAGGCGACGGCGCGGCGTACCGCACGGTCGTCGGGGTCACCAGGGTCACCGGGGTCACAGACGACGGCGAGGGATTCCAGGTCGCTACCCGGGACTGCCTCCCCCCGGCCCACCGATCCGGTGACCCACACCGCGTGTGCCACCGCCGGTCCGAGACGCGCCGCCAGCTCACGCCGCAACCCGTCGGACCAGGCCCGCGCGCGCTCGTCGAGTGGATCACGGGAAGGTGCCATGAGGGCATTCGACCACGCGGTCGGGCGGCCCGGCGAGCGGGGAACGACGGCGTGAGGGCGTGTTAATCGGATCGAAACACCAGGCAACCCGAGGGTCACACGCGGTGGGAAAACTATCGGCAGACAGGAACTGCTCCTGGCGCCACCCGGGTTCACAGACCCCCGCCCCGAGAGGAGTGCCGGACATGAGTGACCCCTCCGGACTCACCACCCCGGCCCCCGAACGTCGGGGTGATCACGACGACCTCGCCGATCTCGGCTACGACCAACAACTCCACCGCAGCCTCGGCACGTTCGCCTCGTTCGCCGCCGGGTTCTCGTTCGTCTCGATCCTCACGACCATCTTCCAGCTGTTCGGCCTCGGGTACGGGTTCGGCGGCCCGGCGTTCTTCTGGACCTGGCCGATCGTGTTCGCCGGCCAGTTCCTGGTCGCGTTGTGCTTCGCGGAGCTCGCGGCCCGGTACCCCATCTCGGGAGCGATCTACCAGTGGTCCCGGCGGATGGGCGGCGAGGTCGTCGGGTGGTTCGGCGGCTGGTTCATGATCCTCGCGCAGATCGTCACCGCCTCGGCCGCGGCCATCGCGCTGCAGGTCGTGCTGCCGAACATCTGGTCCGGTTTCCAGATCATCGGTGACGATCCGGCCCTCACCTCGCCCTCCGGCGCGGCGAACGCCGTCCTGCTCGGATCGGTGCTGCTCGTCATCACCACCACGATCAACTCGCTCGGCATCAGGTGGATGGCCTACGTCAATAACATCGGTGTGACCTGCGAGATCGTCGGCGTCGTCGCGGTGATCCTCGCGCTGCTGACCCACGCCGTCCGCGGGCCGCAGGTCGTCTTCGACACCGCCGGAATGGGGGATCAGCCCGGCTACATCTGGGCGTGGGTCGTCTCCGGGCTCATGGCCGCCTACGTGATGGTGGGATTCGGCTCGGCCGGCGAACTCGCCGAGGAGACAGTCAACCCGCGCCGGGTCGCCCCCCGGACCATCCGGATGGCGCTGACCGTCTCGGCGCTCGGCGGTGGGCTCATGATCCTCTCCGCGCTCATGGCCGCGCCCAGCCTCACCGACGGCCGGCTGGCCACCGAGGGCCTGCCCTACGTCCTGAACTCCGTGCTCGGGAACTTCTGGGGCAAGGTGCTCCTCGTGGTGGTCGTGGTGGCCATCTTCATCTGCACCCTCGCCATCCAGACCGCGGCCACCCGGTTGATGTTCTCGATGGCCCGCGACGGCCGCCTGCCCTTCTCGGCGACCCTGTCCCGCGTCAACCCCCGCACCGGCACCCCGATCGCCCCGGCCGTGTTCATCGGCCTGTCGTGCATCGCGATCCTGCTGGTCAACATGGGAAACGACGCGATCTTCGCGACCCTCGCCTCGGTGTGCATCATCCTCATCTACCTCGCCTACCTCTGCGTGACCGCACCGCTGCTCCTGCGCCGGCTCAAGGGGTGGCCGAACGGACCCCGGCTCACCGACGCCGAGGGCAAACCGCTCTTCTCGCTGGGTCGCTGGGGAATCCCCGTCAACGTCATGGCCGTGGGGTACGGACTGCTCATGACGGTCAACCTCGCCTGGCCGCGGGCCGAGATCTTCGACCCTTCCGGCGAGACCCCGTGGCTGCGGTGGGCGGGCGTCGTGACCGTCCTCGCAGTAGTGGGCCTCGGCACCCTGTGCTTCCCCCGCGGCAAGACCCACCCCAAGCCCGTCAAGATCGGAGAGTGACCTGAGATGACCAGCACCACCGAACCCGGCACCGCCGAGAGCACATCCACCACCGCGAGCACGTCCACCACCTCGGGTGCCCGCGACCACGCCCGCGCCCAGGCCGGCGCGATCACCGACGCCATGCCGGTCGTCCCCGCCACCGACTGGCCCCACCCGCCGGCGGACGTCCCGGCCGACCGCCTGACGTGGGCGGAGTCCGTCCCCGGGGGTCGCTACACCGCGGTCACCCTGGCGCGGGGCACGCGCATCCGACTGACCGACCGGGACGGCACGGCCTGCGCCTCGCTGATGATGTGGCGCGCCGACGCCCCCTGGGAACGTCTCAACACCGCGGACACGGTCAAGGTCCCGTGGCAGGCCTACCTCGGCACCGGCCATCCGCTGCTCTCCGACCAGGGGCGCGTACTCGCGACGATCGTCGCGGACACCTCCGGCCACCACGACGCGCTGTGCGGTGCCTCGACCCTGGCCGGCAACGTCGCCCGCTACGGGGCCGGGGCGCCGGAATCCGGGTCACCGGCCGGACGGGAGTTGTTGCTGCTGGCCGCCCTCAAACACGGACTGGGTGAGCGGGATCTCCCCCACACCGTGTCGTTCTTCCACGGCGTCCGCGTCGACGACGACGGGGCGCTCGTCTCCACCGGGAACGCCGGGGCGGGGGCGACCGTCGACCTGGTCCTGCACCTGCCCGTCGTGGTGGCCGTCGCGGTCGCCGACCATCCGCTCGATCCGTCGGAGCGGTACCACGCCGGGACCGTGGAGTTCCTGGCGTGGAGCGCTCCGCAGGACCTCGACGCACTCCGCGAGGGAGCCCTCCCCGGCGTCGGGGAGGACCTCGAGTACCGCCGTGCCGTCGCCAACTCCGAGGCCGCCCACCGCGCCTTCACCCCGATCGCCTGAGGAGAATCCGCCATGACACCGACGACCGTCACCACCGAGCCTCCGACCACAGACCCCCGGACCGGCGCCGCCGCAGACCTTCCCGCCGCAGACCTCGCTCTCACGGACGGGGCCGTTGTCGCCGACGAGACCGTCGCCGCCAGAGCCGCCTGGTCCCACGTCCTGCACGCGGGCCAGACCCTGACCATCGTGGACCTCGAGGGCAACCAGGCCGTCGACACCCTGTTCTACGACGCGCACGACCCCACCCGTCGCTACAGCGCCCCGGCGACCGTCGCCGCCCAGGGATCGATCTTCCTGACCGAGGGAAGTGTCCTGCGCGACGACGCCGGCGAGCCCCTCGTGACGATCACGGCCGACGAGGTGGGCAACCACGACACCCTCGGGGGAGCGTGCTCGCAGGAGTCCAACACCCTGCGGTACGGCCACCACACCCGGCATCAGCACGCCTGCGTGGAGAACTTCCTCCGGGAGGGCGCCCGGCACGGACTGGGCAAACGGGACCTGGTCCCCAACGTCAACTTCTTCATGAACGTGCCCGTGGACGCCGACGGCACCCTCGGCATCGTCGACGGGCTGTCCGCGCCCGGCAAGCGCCTGGCGGTGCGCGCCGACCGCGACGTGATCGTCCTGGTCTCCAACTGCCCGCAGATCAACAACCCGTGCAACGGCTTCGACCCGACGCCGGTGCGGATGATCGTCACCGCCTGAGCCCGGCGCCCCCCACCCCGCGCACCCACCACCCGCGCACACGCCACCACAGGAGAAGCCGCCATGACCCGCCTCGAGATCCTCAACCCGGGACTCATCACCACCGTCCAGGACTGGCCCGGCCGCATCGGGTACTGGGGCGTGGGCGTCCCGCCGTCCGGGGCGATGGACGACTACTCGCTCCGCCTGGTCAACATCGCCGTGGGCAACCCGGAGGGCGCCGCCGGTCTGGAGTGCACTCGGGGTGGACTGTCGATCCGACCGGACGCCCCGGTCACGGTCTGCGTGGGCGGGGCGCACGTGCGGCCCACGGTGGACGGCCGCCCGGTGGCCCAGTGGAAGCCGGTCCACCTGGAGGCGGGATCCGTGCTCGACGTCCCGGTGCTCGACGGGCCGGGCATGCGCGTGTACGTGGCGGTCGGGGGCGGGATCGAGGTGGAGCAGTACCTCGGGTCGTCGTCGACCTTCACCCTCGGACGGTTCGGGGGGCACGAGGGGCGCAACCTGGCGGCGGGGGACGCCCTCGCCGTCGGTGAACCCGGGCCGGGCGTGCCGCGCCGGATCCTCGCCGACGAGGTCCCGGCCATCGGGCACCACTGGCACATCGCCGTGGCCGAGGGGCCGCACGGCGCCCCGGAGTTCCTCACCCGCGCGGGGATGGACGAGCTCTACGCGGCCAGCTACACCGT
>NZ_JAALEF010000180.1:0-11022 GCF_014145245.1 Dietzia sp. B44
TCCGCCGCGACACCCGCGGCAGGGGCGCTCACCGTCCTCTCCCCCGTCGCGGCCGCCGCGCCCTGTGACCCGTGGCCCCCGGCCGGTGGAGGCTCCGGCTCCGGCTCCGGATCCCTCGGAACACCTGCCGCAACTCCAGCCACCCCGTGGGCGACCGGGGACAGCGGCTACATCCCCATCCTGCAGGGACGCACCACGACGGTGGAGTTACTCACCGGACCCACCAGTCCCAACAAGACGGTCGAACGCTTCGGGATCTCCGGCACCGACCTGGGAATCCTCTGGGAGAACGGCGACGCCTCCAGCCCGCAGGTGTTGATGGCTCTCGGCGACACCATGGGCGACTGCAGTCTTCCGGGAGACCAGTGGCGCAGCAACATCCTGTTCCGCTCGTCCGACCGCACCCTGTCGGACGGGATGCGTATCGACGACGCACCGATGGAGGGGCCGGGACTGGCCAAGTCCATCCTCCCCCGCTCCGGTCTGCCCGGTGAGGTCACGGTGATCCCGACCGCGGGTGTGCAGGTGGACGGCACCCAGTACCTGCGCTACATGTCAGTGGCCAGCTGGGGTGCCCCCGGCGAGTGGATCACCAACTACTCCGCACTCGCGGCCTCGGAGGACAACGGGGAGAACTGGACGCCCGTGTCGGGCACCGCGCGCACGGGCACGGGGAGTGCTCAGCTCATCCCGCCGTCCCTGGGCGCCCCGCACACGACCCATACCGCCGGTCAGATGAGCGCCTTCCTCGAGCACGACGGGTACGTCTACGAATACCTGACCCCGTCGGGCCGCAGTGGTGCCGCGACCCTCGCCCGGGTCCCCGCGGGCTCGATCGAGGACATGTCGGCCTACGAATTCTGGAACGGGACCGGGTGGGTGGCCGACCACCGGGCCACCGCCCCGGTGATCCCCGCCCGCGTGAGTGAGCTCTCCGTGTCGTGGAGCCCGCGGCTGGGGCGCTTCATCGCTCTGTACACCAACGCGAACAACGACATCGTCATGCGGCAGGCCGCGACCCCCGAGGGGCCTTGGTCGGGCGAGGACATCCTGCTGTCGTACGCCCACGTGCCCACCCTGTACGGCGCGTTCATCCACCCCTGGAGCCCGGCGGTAGAGACGGTGGGCTCGGACCTGTACTTCACCATGTCCACCTGGGACGCCTACAACGTGTTCCTCATGAAGACCGACCTGAACCGGATCCCGGCGCGGACGTTGCCGGACCCCAACGCCCGGATGCGTACCGCCGACGACAGTTGGACCCGTGACACCCCAGATCCGGCCGAGACCGGTGAGACCGTGCTCGTCGAGCGTCTCCCGATCCCGGGGGCCTGAGATGAGCCGCGCTCTATCGCGGCTGGCCGCGACGGGGCTGGCCGCGGTGACGGCGTCCGTCGCCACGCTGGCCACCACCGGGGTCGGCACCGCCACGGCCGGCCCGTGCAGCGAGATGTTCGGCAACTTCGGGTCCCTGCTCGAGAACCAGACCGGCGCCGGCATGGCGGGGGGTTCGCTGGCGTCTCTCGGTTCGGGTTCCTCCGGCTCACTCGGGTCCGCCTCGCGGGCCATGGGCTCGGCGGACCGCTCGGGCTCACTCGTGCAGCAACTGGAGACCGGGTCCCTGGGCAACGGACTCTCGGGCTCCCTGAACACGGTGACCGGATCCGTCTACGGGATGCCCCCGTGGATCACCGGGGAGGAGGGCACCGTCCCCGTCCTCCGCGGTCCCACGCAGTTCCTCCAGCTCGTCACCGGACCCACGAGTCCCACCGAGTCGATCAGCCGCTACGGGGTGGCCGGAACCGATCTCGGCATCATGTGGGACAACGGAGACCCCACCGATCCGCAAATCCTCATGGCGTTCGGCGACACCATGGGTGACTGCACCATCCCGGGTAGCCAGTGGCGGTCGAACGTCCTGTTCCGTTCCCGTGACGACGACCTGTCGGACGGAGTGACCATCGACTCAGCGGCGACCGGTCCCGACGGTCTGGCCAAGTCCCTCGTTCCCCGTTCGGGGCTACCCGGGGAGGTCACGATCATCCCGACCGCGGGCATCTCGGTGGAGGGGGTCCAGTACCTGCGCTTCATGTCGGTCGCCAACTGGGGTCAACCGGGTTCGTGGACCACCAACTACTCGGGGTTGGCCTACTCCACGGACAACGGCGAGAACTGGACCGTCGTACCCACTCTGGCCCGGCCGATCACCTCTGCGGTCCCGGTCGGCGAGGGTGCACCCCCCGTGGACGCCGCCTGGCGGGACTCGCAGATGAGCTCCTATCTCAAGGCCGACGATCACCTCTATGAGTACCTCACTCCGTCAGGGCGCCAGGGTGCCGCGATCCTCGCCCGCGTACCGCTCGCCGGATCGCCGTCGGCGGAGGACCTCGACGGCACCGACGGAGCCCCGCCCGCCGCGGGGATCCTCGATCCGGCCGCCTACCGGTACTGGGACGGCACGGACTGGGTCGTCGACCCGGGGAACGCCGAGCAGGTGTTGCCCCGCCCGGCCAGCGAACTCTCCGTGATGTGGAACAACTATCTGGGCAAGTACACCGCGATGTACTCCCAGGGCTTCAACTCCGTCGTGCTCCGCACCGCGGACCGGCCGGAGGGCCCCTGGACGGGGCCCACAGTCCTCGTGGACTACTCCATGCTCCCCGGCGTCTACGGCGCGTTCATGCATCCGTGGGCCCAGGGTGACGATCTGTATTACCTGGTCACCACGTGGAACGCCTACAATGTGTTCCTCGTGCGCACCAGTCTGTCCGAGGTCTTCCCGAGCACCCTCCGCAGAGCCGCGGCCCCCGCCGGGCCCGCCACCTCCGAGGTGATCAGGCACGTCCCGGTGTCGGAACTCGTCGACGGTGCGGTCCCGACGGAGTGACCGCGGCGGCGTGAACAGGGAGAGGTGAGCAGGGCGGGGTGACCGCGCCGGGTGACCGCTCAGCGGTCCGACGCCTCACAGAGGGTCCGCTCCCACTCCCGGGTCTCCTCGCGGTCGGCCCGGCGGAGGATCTCCGAGTACTCCACCCGCGCGCTCGGATCCGAACCGATGGCCTCTGCCATCAGCAGGGCGAACTCGTGTTCCGGATCGTCCTCGGCGAGGATCGACACCTCGAGTGGCCGGGCGGGGTCACACCAGTGCAGGAGAGGACGTTCGGCGGAGCGGTCACGGACGTATCCCGCACCGGTCAGGAGCGCCAGCGCACGCTCCACGGTCGCCTCGTTGGGCACCGTCACCTGCAGGTCCACGATGTCCGGCGCATCGAGACCGTCGACCGCGGTGGGGCCCACGTGATCGATGCGGGTCGCGACGTCCCCCAGCACGTGACGCAACCTCGCCGTCGCCCTCGCCGCCTCCGCCGCCCATTCCGGCCGGAACGGCACCACTGTCCGGTCCCCCACCACAGGTGTGCCCGTCCGCAGGTTGTGCTCGAAGGGCCGCAACCGTAGCTCGACGAGCATCCGGACGATCTCCCGAACCGGTTCGCGGTCGCCGGAGTTGTCGATCAGGACATCGGCTTCCGCCCGACGGGCCTCGTCCGTCGCCTGACGGGACATACGCGCGCGGGCGTCGTCCTCCGGCATACCCCGCTGCTCCACCAGTCGCCGGAGTCGGATCTCCGCCGGGGTGTCCACCACGATCACCAGGTGGTAGGCGGGAGTCATCCCGCCCTCCACCAACAGGGGCATGTCGTGGACGACGATCGCGTCCTCGGGCGCCGAACCGAAGAGTTCGGCAGTGCGCTCCCCGATCAGCGGATGGGTGATCGCGTTGAGTGCGGCGGTCCGCTCCGCGTCGACGAAGGCACGAGCGGCGAGCGCGGCCCGATCGAGAGCGCCGTCCGGCCCCACGATGTCGTCGCCGAACTCGGCGACGAGCATCGCCAGACCCGGGGTGCCCGGTTCGACGATCTCCCTCGCGATCCGGTCCGCGTCGACGATGACCGCACCGGCCTCCGCGAGCACTGCCGTCACCGTCGACTTGCCGGCTCCGATTCCACCGGTCAGACCCACCATCAGCATGGGTCGAAGTCTAGGTGACCGGGGTCTGCCCCGGCCGCCGTGGCATCTCCCCCGGCACAAATAGATCACGGCCCCGGTCGGCGACCCACCGTGGTGGGACGACCGTCCGGGGCCGTGGTCCGGGCCGTCAGGCGCCCGTGGCGCCGTCAGACCGCGAGGTCACTCACCGCCGGCGAGCTTCGCCCGCAGGGCGGCCAGCTGCTCGTCGGACGCCAGCGAACCACCGGTCGACTCGGCCGGGCTGCTGGTCTCCGCAGCAGCGGGACGGGACGACGACGGGGCGGACTCGGACGAGTAGTTGGTCGGCGCGGCCTCCGCGGCCTCCGCGGCAGCAGCGCGACCCTTCTCGATCTGACCGGTGTGCATCTTGTGACGACGCTCGGCCTCCGCGTAACGGTTCTCCCACTCCTCACGCTGCTTCTCGAAGCCCTCGAGCCATTCGTTGGTCTCGGGATCGAAGCCCTCGGGGAAGATGTAGTTGCCGGCCTCGTCGTAGCTGTCGGCCATGCCGTACTTCGACGGGTCGAACTCCTCCGTGTAGTCCTCGTCCGCCTGCTTGAGCGAGAGCGAGATACGGCGACGGTCGAGATCGATGTCGATGACCTTGACCATGGCGTCGTCGTTGACCGTGACGACCTGGTCCGGGACCTCGACGTGGCGCTCGGCCAGCTCGGAGATGTGGACGAGGCCCTCGATTCCCTCGTCGACACGCACGAACGCGCCGAACGGGACGAGCTTGGTGACCTTGCCCGGCACGATCTGACCGATCGCGTGGGTCCGGGCGAAGTGCCGCCACGGATCCTCCTGGGTGGCCTTGAGCGACAGCGAAACGCGCTCGCGGTCCAGGTCGACGTCGAGGACCTCGACGGTGACCTCCTGGCCCACCTCGACGACCTCGGACGGGTGATCGATGTGCTTCCAGGACAGCTCGGACACGTGGACGAGACCGTCGACTCCGCCGAGGTCGACGAACGCACCGAAGTTGACGATCGAGGACACGACGCCCTTGCGGACCTGGCCCTTCTGCAGCTGGTGCAGGAACTCGGAGCGGACCGCGGACTGGGTCTGCTCGAGCCATGCACGACGCGAGAGCACGACGTTGTTGCGGTTCTTGTCCAGCTCGATGATCTTGGCCTCGAGCTCCTGCCCCACGTAGGGGAGGAGGTCGCGGACGCGGCGCATCTCCACCAGGGAGGCGGGGAGGAAGCCACGGAGGCCGATGTCGAGGATCAGGCCACCCTTGACGACCTCGATGACGGTGCCCTTGACGGCCTCGTCCTTCTCCTTGAGCTCCTCGATCGTGCCCCAGGCGCGCTCGTACTGGGCGCGCTTCTTGGACAGGATCAGACGGCCGTCCTTGTCCTCCTTGGTCAGGACCAGGGCCTCGACCTCGTCGCCCACCTCGACGACCTCACCGGGGTCGACATCGTGCTTGATGGAAAGTTCGCGCGAGGGGATGACACCCTCGGTCTTGTATCCGATGTCGAGCAGGACCTCGTCGCGGTCGACCTTGACGATCGTGCCCTCGACGATGTCGCCATCGTTGAAGTACTTGATCGTGGCGTCGATGGCGGCGAGGAAGTCCTCCGCGGAGCCGATGTCGTTGACGGCTACCTGCGGCGAGGTGGTTTTGGTGGTCATAGGGTGGGGTGCTCCGGAGTGGATAGGAATCGTAGGTGGACAGATGTTCGCGAGCGTGTACGCACGCGACGGTCAACTGTACTCTGCCAGCGTGACGTCCACAAACCCCCCCGACCACGGCGAGTCCGTCCGCGCCTCCCGCACGTGGTGGGACACCGAAGCGGTCGAGTACCACGACGAACACGGCGACTTCCTCGGTGCCCACTCCCCCGACGGGGAGTTCGTGTGGTGCCCCGAGGGACTCCACGAGGGCGACTGGGCTCTCCTCGGTGACGTCGCGGGCCGCGACGTCCTGGAGATCGGCTGCGGTTCCGCGCCGTGCTCACGGTGGATCGCCGGCCGCGGGGCCCGCGCCGTCGCCGTCGACCTCTCCGCCGGGATGCTCCGCGTGGGCGCCGAGGCTGCGGGCAGGTCGACGGGTCCGGCGGCCCGGGTGCCGCTGATCCAGGCCGATGCCGGCCGCCTGCCGTTCGCCGCCGACAGTTTCGACGTCGTGTTCTCCGCGTTCGGGGCGATCCCCTTCGTGGCGGACACCGCCGGGGTCATGGCGGAGGCGGCCCGGGTGCTCCGTCCCGGCGGACGGTTCGTCTTCTCGGTCAACCACCCGATGCGGTGGATCTTCCGTGACGATCCGGGCCCCGAGGGACTCGTGGCCGCGTTCCCGTATTTCGACCGCACGCCCTACACCGAGTACGACGAGGAGGGCGACCTCACCTACGTCGAGCACCACCGCACGGCTGGTGACCGGATCCGGGAACTGGTCGGTGCCGGGTTCGTGGTCCGGGACCTGATCGAGCCCGAGTGGCCGGAATGGCTGGACCGTGAATGGGGGCAGTGGAGCCCGCTGCGCGGCAGCATCTTCCCCGGCACCGCGATCTTCGTGGCCACTCTCCCCTGACCGCCGGCGACACGACCGTGGGGCCGGCTACAGGATCTTGGACAGGAAGTCCTGCGTCCGTTGGTGCCGGGGCGCCCCGAGTACCTCGGACGGGTGGCCGGCCTCGACCACTACTCCGTCGTCCATGAAGGCGATCGTGTCGGCGACCTCCCGGGCGAAGCCCATCTCGTGGGTGACCACGATCATGGTCATCCCGGCGTCCGCGAGGTCCCGCATGACGCCCAGGACCTCACCGACCAGCTCGGGGTCCAGCGCGGAGGTGGGCTCGTCGAACAGCATGAGCTTGGGTTCCATCGCCAGCGCGCGGGCGATCGCCACCCGCTGCTGCTGACCACCGGACAGTTGCGCCGGGTACGCGTCCGCTTTCGCCGAGAGCCCGACCTTCTCCAGCAGGGCCCTGGCCCGCTCAGAGGCCTCGGCCCTCGACTCGCCCTTGACCAGCATGGGCGCCTCGATGACGTTCTCCAGGGCGGTGCGGTGCAGGAACAGGTTGAAGTGCTGGAACACCATCCCGATGTCCCGGCGTTGCCTGGCCGCGTGCCGGGGCGAGATCTCGTAGAGCTTGTCGCCCTTCTCCCGGTACCCCACCAGGTCGCCGTCGACGTACAACCGACCGGCATCGACACGCTCGAGGTGGTTGATGCACCGGAGGAAGGTGGACTTGCCGGACCCGGACGGGCCGACCAGGCACAGCACCTCCCCGGCGGCCACCTCGATGTCGATGCCCTTGAGCACCCTCAGCGAGCCGAAGCTCTTGCAGACCTGCTCGGCCCTGACCATCGGAGTCATGGCATTCCTCCCGACTGGTCGGTCCCTCTGGCCGCGGCGAGCCCGGAGGGGGTGAGGCCGTCCGCTTCGGCCAGCGCCCGCAACTGCTTTGCCGTGAGCTGGCGGGTGGCGCCGCGGGAGAACTTCTTCTCGAGGAAGTGCTGCCCCACCATGAGCACACTGGTGATCACCAGGTACCAGGTGGCCGCGACCAGCAGCAGCGGGATCGGCTGGAAATTGACCCCGGAGATGTCGCGGGCCTGACCGTAGAGCTCGCCGGAGAACGGGATGGCCACGACGAGTGAGGTGGTCTTGAGCATCGAGATCAACTCGTTGCCGGTCGGCGGGATGATCACCCGCATGGCCTGCGGAAGGATCGTCCGGCGCATCGTCTGTCCCCACGACATGCCGAGCGCGGTGGAGGCCTCGGCCTGGCCCTCCGGAACGGACGAGATACCCGCCCGCACAATCTCGGCCATGTAGGCGGCCTCGTTCATGGCCAGACCCACCACCGCCAGCCAGAACGCCGAGTACAACACCATCGTGTCGTCGAAGCGCACGATCTGGAAGTCGGTGAAGGGGATGCCGAACTGGACCTGCCGGTACAGCGTGAAGATCAGGCCCCAGAACAGCAGCTGGACGTAGATGGGTGTTCCGCGGAAGATCCACAGGTACACCCAGGCCACGGCCTTGAGCACCGGGTTGCTGCTCATCCGCATCACCGAGAGGATGACCCCCAGGATGACGGCGAGGATCATCGACAGCACCGTCAGCGCGATGGTGTAGAACACCGCCATGCCGAACCGGGTGTCGAACAGGTAGCGGCCGTAGGTGCCCCAGCCGTAGGCCGGGTTGGTCGCGGCGCCCCAGATGAACAGGAACACCAGGACCAGGACGATGGTCGCCGACACCCACCGCCACGGGTGCCGGAGCGGCACCGCCTCGATGGGGTCAGGAGCGTCTCGGGGGGCCGAGGCGCGGTTCTGCGCGGTGCTCACCGACCGGTCACTCAGCCCTTCCGGATCTCGGCGTCGTCGATCAACCCGTCCTCGAGGCCCCAGTTCTGGGCGATCCTCTCGAAGTCACCGGTCTCGATGAGCTTGTCCGCTGCGGCCTCGAGCGCGGCGGCCAGTTCGGACCCCTTGCGCACGGGCCAACCGTAGGGGGCGGAGTCGAAGACGTCCCCGGCCAGCTGCATCTTGCCCTCGGACTGCTTGACGGCGTACGCCGAGATGGGCGAGTCGGCGGACATGGCGTCGACCTTGCCGAGCGCCACGGCGGTGGAGGCCTCGTCCTGGGAATCGAACTGGACCTTCTCGATCGGGGGATTGCCGGCGGCGACGCACGCCTCGCTGCGGGCGGGCACGTCCTCCTGGTCGGAGACCGTGGTGCGCTGGACCGCCACGCTCAGGCCACACGCGTCGTCGGGGTCGACGTCGGTGCCCGCCGCCGATGCCCACTGGATGCCGGCCTCGAAGTAGGTGACGAAGTCGACGGTCTGCAGCCGCTCGTCGTTGACGGTGAACGACGAGGCGCCCATGTCCATGGTGCCGCCCTCGATGGCGGGGATGATCTTCTCGAAGTCGGACTCGCGGAACTCCGCACGCAATCCCATGAGCTGGGCGGCGGCGGTCATCACGTCGATGTCGAAGCCGACGATCTCGCCCCGCTCGTTCTTGAACTCGTTGGGCGCGTACGGCGGGTTGGTGCCGATCACCAGCACGCCCTTCTCGCGGATCTCGGCCGGTACGAGGGCGGCGATCTCGTCGTCCGTCTCGAGCGAGACCTCCTGCCTCGGCTCTCCCGAGTCCTCGGGACCCTCGGTGTTGGTGGTGCAGCCGGTGAGCGTGAGGGCCGCTGTGGCGGTCAGTGCCAGTGCGGCACGGAGGCCGCGCCGTGAGGTGAGGGTCATGTGCGTGCCCTTTCAGGCGTCGGGTAGCCGAATCTGCAATGAACCTAGGGCATACGTCGAGCACCACAAAACGCACCGCCCGCTTTTGGCGTCAGTGGTTACCCACTGGTTACTCAGTGGGCCGCGGAGTCCCAGTCGGGCCCCGTGCCCGTGGAGACGTCCAGCGGGACGTTGAGTTCGATGGCGGAGTACATCCGGTCGACGACGAGCTCGCGGACCTCCTCGAGTTCGCCCTTCGCCACCTCGAGCACCAGTTCGTCGTGGACCTGGAGCAACAGACGGCTCTGCAGCCCCCGCTCGTCGAGGTCGGCGTCCACCTTGAGCATCGCCGCCTTGATGATGTCCGCGGCGGTGCCCTGGATGGGGGCGTTGAGGGCCGCACGCTCGGCGTTCTCGCGCTTGAGCCGGTTGTCCGAGTTGAGCTCAGGCAGGTAGCGCCGACGACCGAACAGCGTCTCGGTGTAGCCGTCACGTCGGGCCTGGTCCACCACCGCGTGCAGGTAGTCGCGGACTCCCCCGAAGCGGGAGAAGTACGCGTCCATCTGCTCGCGGGCCTCGGTCTGACTGATGCCGAGCTGCGCGGCCAACCCGAACGCGCTGAGCCCGTAGGCGAGCCCGTAGCTCATGGCCTTGACCCTGCGCCGGAGCTCGGGGGTGACCTGGTCGATCGGCACCCCGAACGCCCGGGAGCCGACGAAGGAGTGCAGGTCCTCGCCGGTCCGGAACGCCTCGATCAGTCCTTCGTCACCGGACAGGTGCGCCATCACGCGCATCTCGATCTGGCTGTAGTCGGCCGTGAGCAGGCAGTCGTAGCCCTCGCCCACGACGAACGACTTGCGGATCCGTCGGCCGTCCTCGGTGCGGACCGGGATGTTCTGCAGGTTCGGATCGGTGGAGGACAACCGCCCGGTCGCGGCGACCGTCTGGTTGAACGTGGTGTGGATGCGCCCGTCGTCCCCGATGGACTTGATCAGCCCCTCGACGGTGGTGCGCATCTTGGTCGCCTCGCGGTGCAGCAGCAGTGCCTCGAGGAAGGCCCGTCCCGGGGTGTCCCCGGTTTCTTTGGAGAGAAGCTCCTCCAGCGCCTTGGCGTCGGTGGTGTACCCCGTCTTGGTCTTCTTGGTCTTGGGCATGCCCAGGGTGTCGAACAGCACCACCTGGAGCTGCTTGGGCGAACCGAGGTTGATCTGCTCGCCCCCGATCGCGGCGTAGGCCGCCTCTGCCGCGTCACGCCCACGGTCGGCGAACCCGTCGCGGAGGTCGTCCAGGGCCGACGAGTCGACCGCGATTCCGATCGACTCCATCCGCGCGAGCACCGGCACGAGCGGCAGTTCCATATCCGCGAGCAGCTGCGCACCGTGCACCTGCTCCAGCTCCACGTCGAGGCGCTCGGCGAGGTCGATCACGGCCCGGGCGCGGGTCGCCGCCGAGTTGGCCGCCTGCTGCTCGGCCTCGGACTCGTCGACCTCATCCAGCAGCGACAGTTGTTTCTCCGCCGCCTCGGGCTCCGGGAGCTCACGCTGCAGGTGGCGCTGGAACAACTCCGCCAGGCCGTAGCTGCGCTGACCGGGACGGACGAGATAGGCGGCGAGTGCCACATCCAGCGTCACACCGCCCAGGCGGAGGTCCCGGCCCATCAGGGCGTGGGTCGCGGCCTTGGCATCGTGTACCGCCTTCGACACCGCGTCGTCGGCCAACCACGCCTGTAGAGCCTGGTCGTCGGCGGGGCCGATCCGTGCGAGGTCGATATGTCCGGAGGCTCCGCCCGCCGCCG
>NZ_JAALEF010000016.1:0-20331 GCF_014145245.1 Dietzia sp. B44
CCGCCGGCCGGGTGGTGTGCGCGGGTGACGAGACCGCGGCGCCGGCCCTGCTGTCCATCGCCGGGGAGCTGGCCGCGGAGCCACGGGGGACGAGAGAGGTCCGGATCGTCCTGGAGTTGCCGACACCGGCCGACGTGCTCGCGCTGTCGGCCGAGGCGCCGGAGACCGTCACCCTGTTCTCGCGGTCCGGTGAGCGGGGACACGCGCTCGTCCATCACCTCGCCGGACTGTTGGGCGTGGGTCAGGGATGCGTCGAGTCGGTCCTCGACGGGCGCCGTCCCGCCGAGCGGGAATGGCAGACGGCCACCACCGTCTCCGCCGGGGACCCGTATGTGTTCCTGGCCGGGGAGGCGGGGCTGGTCCGCGCGATGCGCCGCCTCGCCGTGGACGGCGCCGGGATCCCCAAGGGGGCCGTGTCGTTCATGGGCTACTGGCGCAGGGGTGCGGCCGAATCCTGAGCGCTCGGGCGGATCAGGTCGTCTCCGGGCCCTTGTCGGGCGCCGGGTACGACGGATCCCGCAACGCGCCGAGCAGTCGCGGATACCGCGATCCGGGCAGGCGGTTCCCCACCGGATCGAAGTGCAGGTTCTCGTCGTCGTCCTCCCAGGTGTCCACCGTCACACGCCCGAGGGTCTCCCATCTGCCCAGCGGAGTGGCGTGCTGGAGGGTCCACGTGCCGCCGTCGCCTGTCGGGATGGCGGCCAACAACAGCTGCCGCCCGGCGACCCTGACGGGGAACATCGAGGTCATGGTGCGGCCGGTCGTGCGCCATCCCGTGGTCAGTACGTAACGACTGATCGGACCCAGGCCCGTGCTCGCGAGCAGGATGTCGACGGGGCGGTCGGCGTGGATGCGGATGGCCATCCCGCCGATGTCGGGGACGACGTCCGGCAGACCCACGGCGCGCGAGAAACGGATCGTCGCCGGCCACCTGCCCGTGATGTCCAGGAGTGGTGAACCGGTTCGGCCGACCCCGGTCACGCTCAGGGTCGCCTGGGCGACGATGCCCTTGGGGTGCAGGGCCTTGGGTCGTGCCAGGCGCGTCACCGCCGCCGCGACCCCGAAGACCGAACCGAGAAGACCCGCGACGGGGGACGAGCGCACGGCCACCTCCGCGGAAGCCTCCGGGCGACGGTCGACTGGGGCGTGGGCGGAGGTGCCGCGGGCGGTTCTCCGATGGGTGCGGGGCATGATCCCAACGATACTCAGCGCCGCGTCTCACACAGCGGCGCTACGTGCAGTGCTCGACCGACCGCGCCTCGTCCGCACCGCCGCGCCGACCGCGCCCCGCCGACCCCGCCCCGCCGAGTGGTCGATTCCGATCGCGTTTGCGCAGGGCGAATTCTCCCGCTCGGCGTACTTGCGACCACTCGCCGAAAAGGGTGGACTCGGCCCCGGAGTTAGGCGCGCCGATTGATCCAGTCATCGACCCTGCGGGCGACGCGACCCGATCACCGCAACTCACCGCGTCGCGTGAAGCGTTCAGAAGATGGTGATCGAGTGGTGGGTCCGCGGACTGCCCTGACGACCCCAGGGGACCTGGCCGACGGTGTCCGGGCTCAGCTCCACACTGCGTGGAGGCGCGGGAGCGCCCAGTCCCAGGGGATGCGCTCCTGCTCGAGCCGGAGGTCCCCGCCGGTCGTCAGCGCCTCGAGCGCGTCGAGCTCATCCGGTGTGAGGCGCGATGGCGCGGCCCGGGTCGGCGAGGGGTCGGGCACCGCATACTCGCGCCATGCGTCCAGGGTCTCGGTGTCCATGAGAACGCTCACGGCGTGCGGGGCGTGATGGCGTAGACGGTCGAGGATCGCGAAGCCGTGCGAGTCGAGGTCGCCCCAGTACGCGATGTGAGCGCGGAGTGCCCAGGGCAGGGCGGCGACGGCGTCGACCGCGAACCCCCGGCCGAACAACGCGACGGTCTCGGGGAGGTCCGGCAGGGCGAGGAAGGTGGTGAGGTTCTCGACGACGACGAGGTGAGGCGGTCCCCCCGAGGTACGCCACAGAGTGGCGAGCTGATCGACCGGGCTCTCGACGTCACGCAACGGGAACGCGATGTCCGGATCAAGCACCCTCATGCGGATGCGGACGTCCGGGCCCAGCAATCCCAGCCCGGTGGCCGTCCCGCGGACCGCGTCGTCGACGCCGGCCCGAGCGGCGTCGAGCACAGCCTCGACCACCCGGGTCCGGGTCTCGATCCACTTGGTGTCGACCCCCGGGACCGCGATCTCGCGGGCACGACGCCCGGCGGTAGGGTTCGCGAGTGCCCAGCGGCACACTGCCAGGAGCTGGTCGAACGCGCCCTCCTCCCAGTCCTCCCAGGTGGCCGAGGTCTCTGCGGCGGCGCGGCGCAGCATGGAGTGATCGGGCCCGAGGTCGATGATCCGGAGCGTGCGGTTCAGCAGCCGAGCCCACCGCGACGCCCGGTCCGCGATGTGGGCGATGGTGTCGGCGCCGACCACTTCAACGCGTTGCGGGAGCGGTACGACCCCGAACCCGGGCAGGCGGCGGTCCGCCCAGGTCAGCCGGACATCGGGTCCTCCATGGGTGCTCTCGAACTCGCGCCATCGCCTGATCCACGCCGCTGTCCCACTGGGGTCTTCGGCTGCGTTCGCGGCGGTCGGCGGCGCCGTGCTGAACCGGACGACCTCGGCGTCCCCGCCGAAGGGGTCGGCGAGCCACCGACGGTGGACCCGGGCGAACCGGGTGGCACACGCGGCCGTCAGTTGGTCTGGGTCGCGCGGCTCCGAGCGGGTAGCCACCATCAGGCCTCGTCCCAGGTGACGCGCTCGATCCGGGAGTGGCTGCCGTCGTCGTTGCCCACCACCACGAGTCCGCCGATGTACGGCTCGAGGGTCTGCAGGAGCTTGAGCGGGGTGGCCAGGACCATGTGGAAACCGAAGTCGGTGAACACGTCCATCGCCCGACGCGTGTACTCGGGATCGGCGCGGTCGAACGCCTCGTCCAGAACGACCGTCCCGTAGCCGGGGACGTCGGCGTCGATGTCGGCCAGCTGGAAGCGCAGCGCCGCGGCGAGGCAGAAGAACACCAGCTTCTGCGCCTGTCCGCCGGACAGCCCGGACGAGGAATCGTGGTAGTTGGTCGGGGCGCCGTCGGCGTCGATCTCGATGCCGATGAACCCCACGTGCTTGCGGGTGTCCAGCACCGTCTGCCGCCAGCGACGGTCGCCGGCGTCCGCCGACCCGAGCTTGTCGAGCAGACGTGACATCACGGCGAAACCCGCCTCCGCGGCGTCCACGGTGCGGCTGTCGAGTGCGCCGGTCAGGGCCGTTTCCAGGTCACCGAGGAAGTCGGTGACGGTCTCCGAGCGCCGGTCCCGCACCTCGATCTGCAACCAGCGTCCCGACTGGAATTCCGATCGATGAAGGGACTCGTTGACGGGTCGGATCTTGGCTTCGATCTCCGACCGGGCCCGGCGGATGCGGCGGGCGAGCTCGCCCAGGTTGCGGGTCTGCATCTCGCCGATGAGGCCGAGGAAGCGTTCCTCGAAATCGGCTAACCTGTCCCGCCGCAGGCGGACGAGCACCTCCACCGCCTCACCGACGAACTCCGGGTCCGACTTGAGGTCGGCCTTCATCGTGGGCCAGATCTCGAGATATGAGGTGAGGATCGCCGTGATGCGCCGGTGGATGCGGTCGCGCTCGGTGGCGGTGGCCGACTGCTCCACCGCGATCGCGCGTTCGGCCCGCTGACACACGTCCTGCACGTTGTCGGCCGTCAGCCTGCGTGTGGCGGCGGACAGGCGCGCGCGGATCCGGTCGGCGGCGTCGGGATCGGCAGCACCGTGGGACTCTTCGGAGGCACTACGCTCGGCCAATTGCGCGAGGCGTGCCTGCAGCCCGGCGACGTGGTTCGCCGCGACTGCTCGGTCACCGGTGGCCGCATCGTATGTCGATTGCGCCCGCGACTGGAACTCCTCGGCATCACGTAGTTCCCGCTCCATCTCGGCAACCTCCGGGTGCGCCTCGCGCCACCGGTCGAGCCGCTCTCGGGCGTCGTCGGCCCGTCGTTGGGCGGTGGTCGAGTCGATCTCCTCCCACCGCAGTCCGCGGAGCGCAGCTCCCGCCTGCTGCCGGGAGCGTCGATCGGCGTCGAGGTTCTCCAGCGCCGCCCACCGGCACTCCGCGGAGTCGATCCGGGACTGGATCTGATCGCGCCGAGCGGTGAGCGCCTCCACCTTGGCGTCGTTGAGACCACCCAGCTGGAAGACCGCCGGATCGTCGATGCTGCGTCGGTCGTCCTTCTCGAACCTCCGACCACGCTTGATGAGGCCGTGCAGGGTGACCGCCCGCTCCAGGGCGCCCAATTCGTCGGAGGACTCGACGCAGGTCAGGTCGAACTCGCTCGCGAGTCGACGACGCATCCACTGCTGGAACGGACCGGGGGCGGGCTCCATCTTTCGGACCAGGCTGTCCGGGCCGGTCCTCTTGGCAGGCGAGTCATCGGTGGTGTCGACGACCTCGTAGACCAGCCGAATGCCCAGATGCGTGTCGTTGACCGCGCGCGTGACCGCGGCGCGGAGATGGTCGGGGACGAGCATCGTCCGCGCGAAGCCGGAGAGCACCCGTTCGGCTGCCGGCCGCCACCTCGCATGCTCGGAGGACACATCGAGCAACTCGCCCGCGAACGGGAGTTCGCGGGGATTGGCCCCAGCCGCACGACAGACCAGGTCCCGCGCTGCCAAGAGGCGCGAATCAATGTTCGAGCGGTGACGGAGCAGCGCCTGGAGGTCGGCCGTCACACGGGCGAGGGTGCTCGACTCCTCGTTGAGGTCCCCGGCGACCTCGCGGAGCTTCTTCCGATCACGCGCTCGCTCGGCTTCCTGGTCCGCGTCGTCCCGGTCGAGCCTGGCGAGGAGGACGGCGAAGTCCTCGGCGGTGGCCGGAAGTGTGCCGCCGAGTCGCTCGAGCTCCGTGGCCGCCCGTTCGCGACGGGAGGTCACCGACGTTGCGTGGTCGAGCGCGCGGCCCAGCTCCCGCGCGAGCTCGTCGCGCCCGGCGCCCGCACTGCCCCGCAACCGGGAGCGGAGGTCGTCGCTGGTCGTTCTGGCTGAGTCGAGCTGATCACGGGCAGTGGCGACGGCGGCCTCGGCGGCGACGAGGGCTCCGCGCGCGGTCGACAGCTCCTCCTCGACCAGCGCGGTGGTGACGGCCACCTGCACGGCCGGGAAGGCCGAGCTCTCGGCGTCGAGTTCCTCGGCCCTCCCCAGCACCTGGATCCGGGAGGCACTCAGGTCCGCGAGCGGTTCGAGGTGAGAGATCTGTCTACGGACGTCGACCACCGACCGGTGCGCTTCCCGCAGTTCGGCGAACTGCTCGACAGCCCGGTCGGCCACGGCGAACGTGTCCGGCTCGTCGAGCATGAAGTCCCGGAAGAGCTGATCGAGGCTGGACAGGGATTTGGCGGACAGAGTCCGGTGGAGGAGCAACTGCGCGGCCTCCGACGCGATGCCCAGCCGGCGCCGGAACGCCGCGGCGAAGGCCGAATAGCTGTCGTGGAACCTGATGTCCGGGAACTCGCGCTTGAGCGCTCGCTTGTCGATCCCGTTGCGCAGGTGACCGAACATCTCCGTCAGATCAAGGGGGGAGTCGGAGGGGTGCTCGGCGACGCCGTGGAGGCGCTTGATCCCGGTCGCGGAGTTGTCGCCCGAACGGGCGTAGAGCAGGAGCAGCAGCGTCACACTGCTCCCCGTCCCGTTCGAGTAGGTGAGCGCGATGGCCGAGAACGTGGCCTTGGGGCGAAGGTAGACGGAGGCGAGGTCGCCCGTCTCGCCGTCGGCCCCTCGGCGCCACGCGCCGCGGAGATACGAGACGAGCGTGCGCCCGGAGCCCCGGCCGGCCTCTTCCTGGGCCGCCGCATTGAACCGGAGGTGAGCGGGCGGGACGAGTACGGCGGAGACCGCGTCTATCAGGGTCGACTTGCCGGAGCCGGAACCGCCGGTGACCAGGAAGCCCTTCCTGGGGACCGCGACGTCGTGATACCCGTCGAGCGTGCCCCAGTTGCACACCTGGATTCGCGAGAGCCGCCTCTGCCCGGGGTGCTTTGGCATACCGGGCAACTTCAGGTCATCCGGCATCGTCGTCCGCCTCGTCGTCGTCGAACAGGGAGGCACCCTCGTCTGAGGCATCGCCGTGCGCGGCGATCAACCCCCGGTACTCGTCGCGGATACCCGCCACCACGTCGGCATCGAAGAGGTGCCGGAGGACCGGAGACACCTCGGCACGTCCCTCGGTCTCGGTCTCGGTGAGCAGCGAGTACGTCTTGAGCCGGTTCCACGAGGCGTCGAACTTGCGGGTGTAGCGGGCCCGGTCGGAGTCGATCACCCGGCGATAGACGTCGATCTGTTCGGCGACGTCGGTGCGGTCGACGATCACCCGCTCGCCGGGCTGGGCCACTGACAACTCCGACCGCAGGTGCAGGAGTAGGACGGTGTCCATATGGGAGAGGGTCTCGGTTCGGAGGACAGCGGGTACTTCGACGTGGCCGGAGGTGTCGACCTGGCGCGTGAACGCGATCCCGGCGTCGTGGTCCAGGACAAGATCGAGGAACACGTCCGCGAGCCTGGAGCGGAGAGCGGGCTCGTCGGACACGACCGCTGCCCAGATCTCCGGCTGGCGATGCGCCTGCACCAGTGGACCCGTGAGCAGGCGGGCGAGCGCGCGTCGGGACGCGAAGGACAGCGTCCCGGTGTCACCGGGCCACAACGCGTCGCGGTCGTCGGCCGGGGCATCAGTCGAGGCGGCGGTGGGCGGGGCACCGTCTCCCGGGGGAGCCGTCACGTGTTCTCCTCGTTCGATCGGTCGGCGGTGAACACCAGCGTAGGGATCCGGGCGGTGTGCTCGGAACCGGCCGCGCCTGTCCACGTGACGGTCTCCGTCGCGTCCGGGGCGTCCGGTGGGGCCTGCACGTGGCCCCTGATGGCCAGGTTGAGCAGGCCCACCACACTGGCCACGCCCTGGGTGGCGGGGTGTTCGCGCAGGACGGTGCCGATGGACGACGGTCCGAGTCGGCTCACCACGTCGTCGACATGGGCGCGTAGTTCGACCTCGTCGATCTCCGAGGCGCGCACGAGCGCGGTGAGTGCGGAGAGGTCGGCGGTGCCCGTGTCGTGGTGGGAGACCTCCGCCGCCACGCGTTCCTCCCCGGGGTTCCTCAGGCGCAGGGCGCTCACCGATCGGACGGACATGCCGATCCGGCGGAGCGGGACGGACATCGACGTGGTCGGTCGGGCAGCGTTCGTCCTGCTGGCCTCGGCCGCGGCGGACCGGGCCGACCGGATCAGGGCGATCATCTGACGGTGTTCGACGTAGGCATCGGTCGCGACGAAGTGCCGCAGGCTCCGCGAGAGGGACGTGAGGACACCGTTGACCTCGGCGCCCGCCGATTCCATCTCCTCGAACAGTGCGCGCAGTTCGCGGCGCGCGGCCGGCGGGAGGTCCGCCACCTGCGGTCGGCTCAGGATGTCGTTGATCCACGCGTCGACCGAGGCGGAGCGCTCGGGGTCGAGGAGTACCGAGTAGAACGACGAGAAACTCCGACCCGCCTCCGAGTCACCGATGAGATCGACACCCCCGAAGACCGCGTCGAGCACGTCGCCGCGGGCACCGTCCTGGTCCAGGAGACGACGACGAAGATCCTGGTTGAGCGAGTCGAACTCAGCGCGGACCCGTGCGAAGTCGGCGGGGATGTCGTCCGCGCCGTGCAGGATCTCGGCCACCTTCTCCCGGACCTGCTCGGGATCCGCGAGTTCGACCTCGCCCGCCTCGACGCGCGCGATCGCGGCATCGATCCGCTCCCGCTCCCGGGTGAGGGACGCGAGTCGGCCCTGGATCGATGGATCGGTGTCCCGGGCGAGGTCCTCGAGCTGGCGGGTCAGAGTCTCGACCCGTGAGACGGTGAGTCCGCGACGCGGGGTCTGCAGACCGTCGAGGAAGTCCACGGCCACCAGGGCTGACTGTGTGGGCTCTACCGTCTCGCCGGTCGCGGCGGTTCCTGGACGCCTGAGCATCCAGCCGGCGTCCACCCACGCCCGCACGTAGGACTGTGCGGTCCCGGGAAGATCCGCACCGGAGTCGCGCACCGCCAGCAACGTCCTGTCGAGGAACTCGTAGAGCTCCGCTGACGGTACCCGGCGGGAGGAGCCCTCGAACATCTCCCTCAGAACCGCCACAATCAGCGGCCAAAGCGGGCTGCGCAGCAGCGCGAGGGTCGGAGACTCCGCGTTCAGCCGGGTGAGGGCAAAGAAGCGGGCCAGCGCGGACATGGCGTTCATGGTGGCATGTGGGTACGACGCCAGCGGCAGCGAGTGGTCGATTTCGATCGCGTTTGCCCAGGGCGAATTCTCCCGCTCGGCGTATTTGCGACCACTCGCCGAGGAGGGTGGGCTCGGCCCCGGAGTTCGCCCCGCCGGGGCGCTCAGTCGTCGACGCCGCGGGCCGCCAACGCGTCGCCGAGCTGGTCGGCCGTGGTGAGCGCCCCGAGGACGGTGGGTACGACCAGCGCCCTGATCGACATGCCCAGACCGCGCGCCTTGCGGGCCTCGGTCACCTGCCGGAGCTGCCGGGCGAGCAGGGGGATCGCCCGGATCGTCAGGACCAGTACGAGCGCCACCCGATCCGGCGAGACCCCGACGCGGCGCAGTGGCTGGGCGGCCCGGGTGACCGCGTCGAGCATGTCCGAGACCCTGGTGGTCAGCGCGACGAGGCCCGCCACCGCCACCGCCACCAGAAGCGCACCGCTCACGCGCAGAGCGGTGTCGAGGTCGGCGACGATCCACTGCAACACCAGGATCGCGAGCAACATCGGCAGCACCGGACGCACCTGGTCCCAGGCGGCGCGCGGCCGGATGCGCCCGATCGCATAGAGCGCCGCGGCGAACCCCAGCGCGGGCAGCACGTGCCAGGCGTCCCGCACCGACAGCGACACCGCGAGGATCAGCGCGCAGACCAGGAGGATCTTCAGGCCCGCCGGCAGGCGGTGGAGCAGCGAGTGCCCGGGTTGGTAGGTGGCGAACACCTAGACCCCCGGCCCCGAAGCGGTATCCGATCCCGATCCCGATCCCGATCCGGTACCCGAGCCCGGACGCAGCGCGATCCGGCGGTACCCCGACAGCGCGGCCGCGGGGGCGTCGTCGATCACCACCCGGCCGCCGTCCACCACCAGCACGCGGTCGAAGTCGGCCACCAGGTCCAGGTCGTGGGTCACCACCACGAGCTGCTGGGGGAGTCCGGCGAAAGTCTCGGCCACCAGCGCGCGGTTGCGGAGGTCGAGCAGGGTGGTGGGTTCGTCGGCCACGATCACCGAGGGCTCGATCACCAGCACCGCCGCCAGGGCGAGTAGTTGCTTCTGCCCGCCGGACAGGAGGTGGCAGGGGTGATCGGCGTGATCGGAGAGGTTGTAGGTGGCGAGCACCTGGTCGACCCGTCGTCGTCGATCCTCGCGGTTCAGGCCCGATCGGCGCAGGGAGAACTCGACGTCCTCCGCCACGGTGGGCATGACGATCTGGGTGTCGGGGTCGGTGAAGCAGAAGCCGACCCGGCGGCGCACCTGCGCGCCCTTGCGGCGCGTGTCGAGGCCGTCGACGGTCACCGTGCCCGAGGTGGGGACGACCAGCCCGTTGATCATCCGCGCGAGCGTCGACTTGCCCCCGCCGTTGACGCCGACGATCCCGATTCGCCGCTCGGACAGCACGAGATCGATGTCGGCGAGGACGGTCCGGTCACCGTAGGCGTGGTTGACGCCGTCGAAGCGGATCTCGGTGCCTCGGTCGTCGGCCACGCGGGGGTCGGTCACGCGGGGGTCGGACGACGCCCACGCAGCGGGGCGATCAGACCGGGCCGCGACTTGTGGACCTGCACGGCGACGACCGCCGTGATGACCGCCTTGACGAGGTCGCCGGGGAGGAAGACGCCGTTCGCCGCGATCGCGGCCGTCAACGTCAGCTCGGTGCGGATCAGCATGCCCACCACGCCGAAGGCGTAGATGACCACGATGCCGCCGAGGATGTTGATGAGCAGCCCGGGGATCAGCCGGTACCGCGGCATCAGCATCGCGGTGAGCAGGCCGATCACGACGACGGCCGGGAGCCAGCCGATGAGGAAACCCGCGGTGGGACTGGCCAGCGCGGTGAGTGTGGTGCGACCGCCGGCGAGGACGGGCAGCGCGAGACCGATCACGATCACCGCGAGGACCGACAGCAGTCCCTTGCGCCAGCCCAGAAGGGCGCCGGCGAGCATGACGCCGAGCGTCTGCAGCGTGATCGGCACCCCGGCGGAGCCGATGCTGATCTGACCGGGGAGACCGAGGACGACGATGAGGGCGGCGAACACCGCGATCTGGGCGAGATCTCGGGTTGCGCTCCGGGCCGGGGCCTGATCGATGGAGGTGCTCACGTGGACTTCCTTGTCACCTGGAAAGCTGATCGACGATGGACGGGGTTCATTGTTGCCCCTGTCACCCCGAACCGCCTCATCGGGGTGGGCGGCTCCGCGTGTCCGGTCGCGGGCCCGGCCGGACTGGCTTAGAGTGACCTGAATCACATCCAGCGGTTCGGGGGACCAGTGACGACTCGATCCCAACGCGTCTTCGGCGAGGTCATCGCCGCATTCCTCGTGGCCGTCCTGGCGTTCGTCCACCTGCCGGCCCACGTCAGCGCGCAACCCTATGCCGTCTACCTGGACGTCGCGGCCGACAACCCGCACGGTGAGTCGGCGGGAGGCTTCTCCACCTCCATGACCACCGATCGCGACGAGTTGGGGGCGGCGCTGGACGTGGTGCGGGCCGCGGGCGTGGCGCCGGAGCGATACGGGACCCTGGCCCGCCAGTACTGGCTGGTCGTCGGTGCCCAGAACGCGGGGATCGACCTCGACGAGTGGGAGCCGGCCCGGGGGCTGGAGGCGAACCTGGAGACGGTCGACAAGGTGTACGTGAACTACCTGCGGCTGTACAACTCCCACGACGGGTTCTGGTGGACCGGGATGGCCGGGATGGCCGGGATGTCGTTCGCCGCCGGGTTCTGGGACCTCGACGAGGTGGGGGGCGTGCTCAGCGTGCCCGGGGTGCACGAGGTGGGGACCGGGGTCGGTGACGCCCTCGGTGGAGTGCCGTGGGAGCTGGCGGCCGGGATGCCGCGCGACGTGGGATTACTGGCCACCGCCGGTCCGACGCTCACGCGACCGGACGTGGACTGGTACCTGCACCGGCTGCTGATCATGCAGCGCAACATCTTCATGGACATGGTCCCGATGCACGAGGCCTACCTGGCAGGGGGGTTGCCGGCGGTCAGGGAACTCGCGGCGGGCGGGGCGTATGACGAGTACGCGCTCGAGGCCTGGCGGGGACTCGACGAGGGCTCACCGGACGGCAGGTCGGAGGCGCTGCTGCGGATGGCGTCGCGGGAGCAGAACCAGATCATCGCCGACCAGTGGGACGCGACGGCGGCCGGCCGAGGGGACGTCGGTCGGGTGCTCACCTACATCACCACGGTGGGCGGCTCCCCCGATATCCCCGGGGCCTCCACCCTGGGTGGGTTCCGCCCGCTGTCGGTGCGCGCGGACGTCAACGGCCGACCGACGGTGCTGCACACCCCGCTGCCCGCGTTCAACTGGGCCGACAGGGAACCGCGCTGGGAGTACATCGAGCAGGATCTCGTGCCGGCGTTCCGGTCGCTCGTGCGCGACCGGCCGGCGGAGGCACCGGGCTACCTGGACGTGGGCTTCCGGCCGCGGGCCGAGCAGAACCGGATCCTCGCGCGGCTGCCGGTGTTCGCCGGGCAGATGACGACGGGGTGGGCGATCGGGCCGGGGTGACGCGCGACCGTGGGACACGACCCCGTCGCCGTGCCACCTCGCCTTTCACCCGGGCGGATCGATCAGGGCGTCCACCGCGGTGAGTACCTCGTCCAGTGGCCGCCCGCCCTCGATGAGTTCGGAGGCCTTGAACGTCACGGCCATGACCAGCTCGGTGGTCAACTGTGGATCGGAGCGGGAGGACTCGGCGAGCGATTCGCGCAGTGGGGTGGTCATCTCGGTGTGCATCCGGGTCAGCCGCTCGCGTGCCGGGCCGTCGGGGAGCTGCGCGGCCAGCGCGGTGAGGATCGCGTGGTCACCGGCGGCGACCAGATCCAGCGTGGTGTGCACGTAGGCCACGACCCCCCGGCGACCGCCGCCTGCGTCACGAACTGCTCCCGTGACGGTGTCGATCCACCGTGGCATGAGGTCCTCCGCCACGGCGACGACCAACTCCGCGCGCGAGGAGAAGTAGGTGTAGAAGTTCGACCGTGTCATGCCCGCCCGGGCGGTCAGCTCGTTGATGTCGGGAGGGGTACCGGGGGCCTCGGAGAGCATCGACCGGGCCGCGTCGAGCAGGACCCGACGCTTGGCGTCCCGGTGTTCGCCCACGGTGGGGGCGTCGATACGTGGAATGTCGGTCTCCCGTCACCTTCTCGGCGGAGGCCCGATCATACGTGTCCATCAGGTCACACGTGCGCGTGCAGCCGCCCGTCGACCATCTCCAGGACCCGGTCGCAGTGTTCGAGGATCTCGTGGTCGTGCGTGACCAGAACCGTCGCGACGCCGTTCTGATGGGTCTCCTCCGCGAGCAGGCGCACCACGTCGTGGCTGGTCCTGCGATCCAGCGCGGCGGTGGGTTCGTCCACCAGCAGCAGATCCGGCGAGGACATCAGGGCGCGGGCGATGCCCACCCGCTGACGCTCGCCGCCGGACATGGTGGCCGGGCGGCGGCGCGCGCGGTGGGTCAGACCGACGGCCTCGAGCAGGTGGTCGGGATCGCGACGCCGGGACCGGTCTCCGCCGAGTGTTCCCACGAGCCGGAGTTGGTCGCGCGCGGTGAGAGCGGGCACAAGGTTGCCGGACTGGAACACGAACCCGACGTGGTCGCGCCGGAACCGGGTGAGGTCCCGGCGACCGAGACCGGTGATGTCGCGGCCGCCCACCTCGACGGTGCCTGAGGTCGGGGACAGCAGTCCGCCGGCCACGGCCAGGAGGCTCGACTTGCCCGCTCCGGAGGGGCCGACCACGGCCAGGACCTCGCCACGGGCCACCTCGACGTCGACACCGGCCAGCGCGTAGACGGTCTGGTCGCCGTCCCGGAAAGTCAATTCGACACCGCTCAGGCGAAGGCCCGGGGTGGAGGCGTCGCCGGTGTGTGTGGTGGTGGTCATCGGTTCTCTCCCAGTGCGCTGTGCGGGTCGACGGCGGTGATGCGGATGGTGGCGAGGGTGGCGCCGACCAGTCCCAGAGTCAGGAGGAGGGCGGCTCCGAGTGCGATGGGTCCGGTCTCGAGGGCGAACGGCATGCCGGTGCCCACCAGGAACGACCCCACTCCCACGCCGATGGCCACACCGACCGCGATGGACCCCGCCAGCAGGATGAAGGCCTGCCCGATCGCGTCGCCCAGGAGTCGCACGGTCGAGGCGCCCATGGCGCGCAGGACAGCGATCTCGCGGGATCGCTGGACGGTGAGGATGGCGAAGAACGCACCGACGACCAGCGCTGAGATGGCGTACAGGAACCAGGTGATCATCGACATCGTCATCATCTCGGCCTGGTATCCGGGCGAGGAGTCGAACGACTCCTCCAGGGTGCGCGCCGAGGTGTCGGCCGCGGCATCGCCGGTGGCCAGGTCGGGCAACTCGCCGTCGACCCCGGCGAGGGCCACGACGCTGTACTCCTCACGGGCGCCGGCGCGCGACTCCTCGCCGAAGCGGGTGCCAGCGTGCACGTCCTGCCACGTGGCCAGGGTGGTGAAGGCCATGTCGACGTGGCCGAAGGTGTGCTGGGCGGCCGCGATGCCGACGACCTCGAGGGGGATCCCCAGTCGGTCGACCGTCACCGTGTCGCCCGGGCCGACGGAATCGGCGGCGGTGGCGCTGATGAGGATCTCCCCGTCGGACGCGGGCGCCCGGCCCTCGGCCACCTCGGGAACGAGCGGGCCCTCGGGGTCCGCGCCGATGAGGGTGAGGTCCACCGGGGTCCCGGAGGAGGTCCTGGCGTTGATGATCGACAGACCCATCGGTGTGGCCACCGACACGTCGGGTCGTGCGGCCCAGGCCTCGACCTGGTCGGGCCCAACCACGGATCGGGTGAACGCCGAGTCGGTGCGGGTCTCGGGAGCGAACGCGACGGCCTGGACGGGCATGCGCTGCAGGCCGGAGACGCCGTCGTTGACCAGTCCCGAGGACAGCCCGGCGAGGAGAACCATGAGGACGCTGATCAGGGCCACGACGGAGCCCATCAGGGTGAATCGGGATCGCGCGAAGGTCAGTTCGCGTAGGGCGAGAAACATGGAGGCCTTCCGGCATCGACATCGGGAACGGAGAAGATGCTAACACCATGTCAGTATCATGCTGACACGGTGTCGCGAAGGTCTCACCGCGGTGCGGTGTCGGCAGGACCCGGCGATTCGACCCGATCCGCAGGCGCGGGCGGGTACTCCTGGAACATGCCCCGCGTCATTCCCGACACTCCCGTCTACGGCCACCCCTCCGAGGAGAAGGTCGTCGAGCTCCTGTGCGATCAACTCTCCGACGACAGCCTGATCGTGGTGGGGCAGCGCGTCTCCACCGCGGAGAAGGAGCACGAGGTGGACGTCCTCGTGGCCATGCCCGGGGCGGGGATCGTGGCGATGGAGATCAAGGCGGGATCGATCACGATCGAGGACGGCCGGTGGCGACAGGGGACCGGCGGCAAGCAGCACACGATCGATCCCGTCACCCAGTGTCGAGATGCCCTCTACGCCCTGCGTGGTCATGTCGACGCGGACCCACGATGGCCGCGGCAGCACCAGCGTTGGACCCACATGCTGGTCTTCCCCCACGCTTCGATCCCGGGGGATTTCGCACGTCCCGACATACAGCGCGAACGAATCGTCGATCGTGATCAACTCGACCAGCTCGCCACCCTCGCCTACCGTCTCGCGCGGAACTCCGGGCCGAGGGATCGACCCTTCCTCGCCGCGGACACCGTCACCCGCCTCGCGGACGTCCTCGGCGGCCGGGGACTGCCGCAGCGGGATGTGGTGGCCCGCGCCGCGGAGAACGCCGACATCGCCGACGCGCTCACCCGCGAGCAATCGGTGCTCCTCCGGGCGGTCGACGCACTGCCGCGCGTGGAGATCCGTGGTGGCGCGGGCAGCGGCAAGACCTACCTCGCACTCGAGCAGGCGCGGCGTCTGTCGAGGGCCGGGCAGCGCGTCGCGTTGATCTGCTACTCGCACGGCCTCGCGGGATACCTCAGACGCGTCACGAGCGGATGGACGAGACGCGAACGGCCTGCGTACGTGGGGGAGTTCCACGCGCTGGGCGTCGAGTGGGGAGCTCCTGCCGGGCCCGACGAGCGGGTGCGGTCCGAGGAGACGGTCCGGTGGTGGGAGGAGGAGCTCCCGCGCCTCATGGCGGAGCTCGCCGACGAACTGCCCGACGGCAAGAGGTTCGACGCCGTGATCGTGGACGAGGCCCAGGACTTCGCCGACAGCTGGTGGCGTCCGGTGATCGGTGCACTGCGCGATCGTGAGCTCGGCCGTCTCATGATCGTCGGCGACGCCGGGCAGAGCGTGTTCCAGCGGACCGGTCGGCCGCCCGTCGACCTGGTGCCGCTGGTGCTCGATCACAATCTGCGTAACACGCGTCAGATCGCCAGTGCCTTCCTGCCCCTGGTGGGACAACGGATGGAGCTGCGCGGCGGCTCGGGGCCCGCGGTCCGTTACGTCGAGGTGCCGGAGGGCGCCGACCCCGTGTCGGCCGGCGACGACGAGGCCATGCGACTGCTCGACGAGGGCTGGGAACCGCGGGACGTCGCGTTGTTGACCACCGGATCGCGGCACCCGATGCAGGTCGAGTTGCAGGAAGGCGGGAATGACACCTACTGGGAGACGTTCTGGAGTGGCGAGGACATCTTCTACGGCCACGTGCTCGGGTTCAAGGGCCTGGAGCGCCGCGCCGTGGTGCTGGTGTGCAACCACCACGACGGCATGGACCGGGTCCGCGAGAGGGTGTACGTGGGGCTGTCCCGGGCGACGGATGTACTGGTGGTGGTGGGTGATCCCGGTGCGCCGTGCGGCGGCAGGTGAGCGCGTGGACGCGGCCGGGGTGCGCGAGCCGGATGAGAACCACCGCCCGGCCTGGTGGGGGGCCGGGCGGTGGTCAGGTGGACACGAGAACCGCGGTCAGCTCCCGAGGTCGGCGGAACCCTCGACGATCTCTGCCTGCTCGGCCTTCCGGGCGCCGTGGGAGACGGAGATCTTGCGCGGCTGGGCCTCCTCGGCCACGGGGATCACCAGGCGCAGCACGCCGTCGCTGTAGTCGGCCTCGATCTTGTCGGTCGCCAGGCCCTTGCCCAGGGCGAGCTGCCGGGCGAAGGTGCCCGACTGACGCTCATGCATGAGCCACTGGGCATCACCCTCCGCGGGCGCGCGGCGTTCGGCACGGACGGTGAGCGTGCGGTCCTCCACGTCGATGTCGATGCTGGAGGGATCGACGCCCGGCAGGTCGATGAGGCCCACGAAGCGATCGCCCTCCTTGTACAGGTCCATCGGCAGCGAGGTGGAGGCGGTCGCGCTGCGCAGCCCCTCGCCCAGGAGGCGATCGAGCTCACGGAACGGATCGAAACGGGTGGTGGTGGCCATGATGGTCTCCTTCAGGACTGGTCGGGATGCGCCCGGCGTCTCCGGGATCGCACACGGTTCAACTCACCGCCGTAGTTGAGTATTCCCGACTCAGGTCTCGGAGTTGTCTCAGTCGGATACAGGCGGGACCCGATGATTCAGACGTGGCGCGCGCGTCGTGACGCCGGGTTCTCCGACACTGTCGGGGGGCGGCTCCTGATCCCGGCGATCCACTGCCAATAGCACCACCGAGATCCGAATCGTCGACGTCGGCGGCCTCAGTGCGCAGACTTACCGCACGGCCGCAGCACCGGTGAGGCGAGGACCTCGATCGCCCGGTGAGCCGGTTCGCTTTCGTCCCCGACCAACTCGTGAGGAGTCCTGATCAGCCATGCCCGAAATCAGTCCTGAGCAACAGTTCGAGACCGCCGCCGCACCACTGCAGTTCGCCTACTGGGTGCCCAACGTGAGCGGAGGGCTGGTCGTGTCGACGATCGAGCAGCGTACCGACTGGAGTTACGACTACAACCGGCGTCTGGCGGTCGCCGCGGAGAACAACGGGTTCGACTACGCGCTCACCCAGGTCCGGTACATCGCGTCCTACGGAGCCGCGTACCAGCAGGAGTCGACGAGTTTCTCGTTGGCGCTGCTTCTCGCGACCGAGCGGTTGAAGGTCATCGCCGCTGTCCACCCGGGATTGTGGCAACCGGGTGTCCTGGCGAAATGGCTCGCCACCGCGGACCATCTCTCGAACGGCCGCGCCGCGGTCAACGTGGTGTCCGGCTGGTTCAAGGACGAGTTCACCAAGCTGGGTGAGCCGTGGCTGGAACACGACGAGCGATACCGCCGAGCCGAGGAGTTCATCAGATACCTCCGCACCATCTGGACCGACGACCACGCGGAGTTCACCGGCGACTTCTACCGCCTGCACGACTTCGACCTCAGACCGAAGCCGCTCGACGTTCCGGGCCGGCCCCATCCCGAGATCTTCCAGGGTGGGAACTCCACGGCCGCTCGGGCCATGGCCGGCCGGGTCTCCGACTGGTACTTCAGCAACGGCAAGGACTTCGACGGACTCACCGAGCAGGTGGTCGAGGTGACCACCGAGGCCGCCCTGCACGGTCGCACCGTCAAGTTCGGGCTCAACGGCTTTCTCATCGGTCGCGACTCCGAGGTCGAGGCCCGCGATGTCCTCCGCGAGATCGTCGCCAAGGCCGACCGCGAGGCGGTCGAGGGGTTCGGATCCGCCGTCAGACAGGCCGGGAGTGCGACCGGCGACGGCAAGGGGATGTGGCAGGACTCTGAGTTCTCGGACCTCGTGCAGTACAACGACGGCTTCCGGACCGGACTCATCGGCACCCCCGAGCAGATCGCCGAGCGGATCGTCGCCTACAAGACGCGGGGTGTGAACCTCTTCCTCCTCGGTTTCCTGCACTGCATCGACGACGTCGAGTACTTCGGTGCCACCATCCTTCCGCTCGTCCGCGAACTCGAGGCAGACCTGCTCGCCAGCGGGCGGCTCGAGTCCGAACTCGCCCGTAACGGCGTCCTCGTCCCCGCCACCTGACACGACTCAGCCCGAGCCCACCCATTCCCCGATCACAGAAGGACGACACCGATGACATCCACCATCAACTCAGGGCAGCGCACCTCCGGCGACCAGGCCGCTTTCGACGACGCTCTCCGGCGGGCCGATCTGGTCGCCGCGGAACTGGGCGTGACCGCAGCTGAACGTGACCGCGCGAACGCCGCGCCCACCGCCGAGATCGACCTGCTCCGCCGGCACGACCTGCTGCAGGTGGGCGAGCCCGTCGAGTTCGGCGGCTCGGGACTGGATTTCGCTCAGTCTCAGCAGATCACCCGCCGTATCGCACGCGGCGACACCTCCATCGCCCACCTCATCGGGTACCACTACGCCCAACAGCGGATCCCGCACCTGTTCGGTACGCCCGAGCAGGCCGAGGCACTCTCACGACGCAACGCGGAGGAGAAGCTGTTCTGGGGCGGCGTCCAGAACCCGCGGGGAGCCGACGGCCTGGAGCTCACCCGTGACGGCGACGCCTTCCGGCTGAACGGGCGCCGGACATTCGCATCGGGCGCGAGCGTGGCCGACCATCTCTCGGTCACCGCGTCGTTCCAGGGCGACCTGGTGTTCCTCACCCTGCCCACCGATCGCCCCGGGTTCGAGCCCGACGGCGACTGGGACGCCATCGGCCAACGGCTGACCGACTCCGGAGGAGTCGAATTCCGTGATGCCCGGGTGGAACGCCACGAGATCCTGGGCGATCCGGACTCCCCGCCCGGGTTCTCGCCGTATCAGACGCTGGTGACACCGCACTGGCAGCTGGCGTTCGTCAACTTCTACATCGGCACCGCCGAGGGTGCGTTCACCGAGGCGCTCGACTGGACGAGACTCAACGCGAGCCCGTGGGAGACCTCCGGACTCGACTCGGCGACCGAGGACCCGTACATCCTTGAACTGATCGGTGAGCAACGGGCACGGATCACCGGCGCGGCTCTGTTGGCCGACCGGGCCGGTGCCGCCTTGCAGCAGGCCCTGGACTTCGGCCCGGGCCTCAGTGCGGAGCAACGCGCCGAGACCGCGATCGCGATCGCGGAAGCCAAGTTCGTCACCACCAAGGTCTCGCTCGAGGTGGCCTCGCGCCTGTTCGAGATCCAGGGAGCACGGGCCACGTCCAGCACCTACGGCTTCGACCGGCACTGGCGGAACCCGCGCACCCACACGGTGCACGACCCGGTGGCCTACAAGGCGCGAGAGATCGGGGACTGGACCCTGAACCACACCGCTCCGGCCTTCACCCTCTACAGCTGATGGCGCTCGGCGTCAGCGAAAGAGAAGCCATCACGAGCGAGTCCGCCGTCGCCACGGCGCGCGCGCTCGCCCCCGCCGTCGCCGCGGGTGCGAGCGTGCGTGATGCCGAGAAGGCGCTGCCCGTCGAGCAGGTGGAGGCGCTGTCAGCCGCAGGCCTGTTCGCACTGACGGTACCCACGGAGTACGGGGGTCCGGGTCTACCCGTCTCCACCGTCGCGGCGGTCACCGCCACGATCGCCGCCGCCGACGGGAGCCTCGCACAGATCCCGCAGAGCCATTTCACGTTCCTCGACGCCGCTTGGCGCGGGGGTTCGGACGTCCTGCGGCGATCATTGTCCGAGCGTGTGCTTCATGGTGCCCTGGTCGCCAACGCCCAGACCGAACTCGGGGGAAGGACGACGCGGGACGATTCCACCGCACTTCGCCGCAGCACGGGACGGCTGGTGCTCTCGGGCACCAAGTTCTACTGCACCGGTGCGATCTTCGCGGACATCCTGGCGGTGCGGGCGCTCGGGCCGGACGGCGGCAGCGTCATCGCCTATGTTCCGGCGGGCGCGGAAGGGGTGACCATCGGCACCGACTGGGACGCCTTCGGTCAACGCACCACCAGTAGCGGAACGGTCGACCTGGACGACGTGGTGGTGGATCCGGATCTGGTGCTGGACTACACGGGGCTCCTGGCCCGGCCGAGCACGTACGGGACCCGCGCGCAACTGCTGCACGCGGCGATCGACACCGGGCTCGCGCGGGGTGCGGTCGACACGATCGCCGGCCTCGCCGAGAAGGCCAGGCCGTGGTTCGAGGCCGCCGTCGACCGGGCGGCCGACGATCCGCTCCTCATCGCCCAGGCCGGTGACCTCGAG
>NZ_JAALEF010000181.1:0-4417 GCF_014145245.1 Dietzia sp. B44
CCCCAGACCGACCGCACACCACCGCCGCACGCCGCTGAGACAGGGCGCCCAGATCACGCGGGGACCACGGGGCCGCCCCCGCACGCCTCGGCACACCCGCGCAGCGACGGGGCGCTCCGGGACTCCTCGCGGTCCTACGCCCGTTCCTCGCCGGAGTGACCCCGCGGCTGGGAAGGGCGCCCTCGGTCCGATGGTGGTACTCGGCGCGCCTGCGCATCACGCTGGGAATCACCCTCACCTCTGCCGCCGTGTTCGCCGCCATGGTGCTGTTCACGCTGCAGGTGCTCCATCTCACCGCCGAACGGACGACCGACGCCCGTCTCAACCGCGAGGCCGCGGACTTCTCGACGTTCATGGACGCGGGGATCCTGCCGTCGGCCGAGTCGGAGAACCCCACCACCGAGCAGCTGATCCGCGCGTATCTGGCGCAGCAGTACCCGTCGGCCGAGCTGCTCCTCGTGGGGACCGCCACCACCTCGGGGACGCAGTTCACGCTCTCGAGGTTCAGCTCGGACGACGACACCCTGTTCCCCCCGGCCATGCGGTCCCAGATCCAACGGATCGGGCTGGTGTCGGATGAGGGGTCCGGTATCATCGACGGCACCGTGCGGTGGCGGAAGGCCGAGGTCGACGGCCCGGCCGGGCCGACCAACATCGTGGTCGCGATCAGTGACGCACCCACCCGCGAGGACACCGGTCGCGTCGCCGACCTCCTGCTGAGCACCGGCGCCGGCGGCATCGTCCTCAGCGCGCTCGTCGCCTGGCTCCTGGCCGGCCGGATGATCGTCCCCGTCCGAAGGATCCGTGAGGCCGCGGAGACGATCTCGGCCGCGGACCTGTCACGACGGGTCCCCGTCGACGGACCGGACGAGATCGTCTCCCTGGCCGACACGGTCAACGCGATGCTCGAGCGCGTGGAGGAGGCCTATCGGACGCAGCGGGAGTTCCTCGACGACGCCGGCCACGAGCTCCGCACGCCCCTGACCGTGGTCCAGGGGAACCTGGATCTCATGCCGGAGGATCCGCAGGAGCGGGCCGAGACCACCCGGATCATGCAGGACGAGCTGTCCCGGATGACCCGCATCGTCGAGGACCTGCTCACCCTGGCGCGCTCCGACCGCCCCGACTTCCTCCAGACCGCCCCCACCGACGTCGCGGAACTGGTTCTGGACGTCGAGGCGAAGATCGACGTGATCGCCGACCGCGAGTGGTCGGTGCTGCCGTACGCCGAGGACGTCGCCCTGCTGGACCAGCACCGGATCACCCAGGCGCTCATCCAGTTCTGCTCCAATGCCGTGCGGTTCACCGGACCGGGGGACCTGATCGAGATCGGCTGCCGGGTGATCGCCCCGGGGGACCCGACGGTCACCGACGATCTGGCGGTCGGCCCACTGCCCGACCCGCCGCATCGCGAGAACTACCGACGCCGGTTGCTGTGGTGGGTGCGCGACAGCGGCCCGGGGATCCCGCCCGGCGAGGAGGAGACCATCTTCGAGCGGTTCCACACCGCCCGCGGTCAGCTCCGCGACGGTCGCGGGGGAACCGGGCTGGGCCTGGCGATCGTCGCGACGATCGCCCGGGCCCACGGGGGCCGCGCGTTCGCGTTCAACGCCAAGGGCGGGGGCGCCGCGTTCTGCATCGCCGTCCCCTACGTCCCCGCGAGCTTCGATTCCGACGCCGGGGACGAGGTGGACACCGACCTCGACGAGGCCGCCCCCACGGTCGGTCGGGGGCCCGAGCGTCGCCGCCGATCCGGCAGGGGGCGGTACGAGCGGAACCGGCGATCCGGCGCACCCGGGGACACGACCTGATGACACGCTCGAATCACGTGCTCCGCGTGGAATACTCCATTGTCTTAGAAGGAGGGTTGCATGACGAATGTGCTCGTCGTGGAGGATGACGACCTCATCCGCTCGGTACTGGTCAAGGCACTCGGCGGCGCCGAGTACACCGCACTCGAGGCGGTGGACGGGGACAGCGCGCGGTCCATCCTGTCGACCATCTCCGACATCGATCTGATGTTGCTGGACATCGGCCTGCCGGACATCGACGGCCTGACGCTGCTCCGCGAGGCGCGCGACCGCGGGTTCGCGGCTCCCGTCATCATCCTCACGGCCCGCGACAGCGTCGCGAACACCGTCGAGGGACTGGACTCCGGGGCCAACGACTACATGGTCAAGCCCTTCCGTGTCCCGGAGCTGCTGGCCCGCATCCGGCTCCGCCTGCGCGAGCACGAGGCGTCGGAGGACCCCGGCATCCTCGAGCACGCCGGCATGCGCCTGGACATCCGCACCCGCCGGGTCGAGGTCGACGGCCGGATCCAGGAACTCACGAACCGCGAGTACTCGCTGCTGGAGATGTTGCTGCGCAACAAGGGCGAGACCATCAGCCGTGAGCAGTTGCTCGAGAGCGTGTGGGGTATGGACTTCGACCCCGGTTCGAACATCGTCAACGTCTACATCCGGTCCCTGCGCCGCAAGATCGGCGAGAACAAGGTCCACACCGTCCGGGGCGTCGGCTACCGCGTGGAATGACCGCCGCCCGGTGCCCGAGGGACTCCGGGCCCGGTCCCGAACCCCGTCCGCCACGCCGGCCCTGACGATCCACCTATCGGATTGCGATTCACCTATGGAGGCCCGTGGGTGAATCGCATTCCAACAGGTGGATTTCGCGGTTCCGGGGGATCGGTTCCGGGGGATCGCTGCCGGATCGCCGTCTGACCGGTGGGACACACCGAGACATCGGCGGCGCCGAACCCGATCCGGGCCCGGCGCCGCTGTCATGCCAGATTGTGTGGGTCGTCCGGGCGGGCGACCCACACCGCGCTCATACGCGTCTCACCGAGCGGGCGCTTCCCATCCGAACGGCATGAGCACGCTCTGCAGCTCGCAGTAGGCGTCCAGCCCCTCGGGTCCGTTCTCGCGGCCGAGGCCGGAGTTCTTGAAGCCGCCGAACGGCGCGCTCGGGTCGAAGGCGTACCAGTTGATGCCCATGGTGCCGGTGCGCACCCGCTGCGCCACGGCGAGCGCGGTGTCCGGGTCGGCCGAGTACACGGCTCCGGCCAGACCGAACTCGGAGTCGTTGGCGATCCGCACGGCCTCGTCGACGGTGTCGTACGCGATGACCTGGAGCACGGGCCCGAAGATCTCCTCCTGGGCGATGGTCATGGAGTTGTCGACGTCGGTGAACACGGTCGGCTGGACGAAGGCACCCTCGGCGACGCCGGCGGGCAGTCCCTCGACCTTCCCGCCGCCGTAGGCGATGGTCGCGCCCTCCTCGACACCCTTGCGGATGTACCCCTCGACGCTGTCCTTCTGCTTGTGGTTGGCCAGCGGGCCGAACGCGGTGCCCTCGGCGGACGGGTCGCCGACCGGCATGGCCTTGACGTTCTCGACCAGGGCCTCCACGACCTCGTCGTAGCGCGACCGCGGGGCGAGGATGCGGTTCTGGGACACGCACGCCTGGCCTGAGTTCATCAGGGCGGAGAACACCATGGTCCCGGCGTTGGCGGCGATGTCGGCGTCCTCGAGGATGATCGCCGCGCTCTTGCCGCCGAGCTCGAGCGAGCAGCGGGTGAGGTTCTGCGCGGCGATCCCGGCGATGTGCTTGCCGACCCCCGTGGAACCGGTGAACGAGATCTTGTCGACCTCCGGGTGCGAGACCAGGTGGTCGCCCACGGAGCTCGGGCCGGTCACCACGGACAGCACACCCTCGGGCAGTCCGGCCTCGCGGAACAGGTCCGCCAGCCACAGCGCGGACAGCGGGGTCGCGGACGACGGCTTGAGGACCACCGAGCTGCCCGAGAGCAGGGCCGGGCCGAGCTTGGCGGAGTTGAGGTAGAGCGGGACGTTCCACGCGGTGACGGCGGCCACCACACCGACGGGCTGACGGGTGACCACCGAGGCGCCGTAGTCGCCGTGCCGGACCTCGGACCACGGGAAGTCCGCGGCCAGCTTCGCGTAGTACCGCAGCACGCCGAGCGTGGGTGTCACCTGGATCATCGCGGCGGTCCCGGGAGGGGTGCCCATCTCGTCGGAGAGGATCTGGCAGACCTCGCCCTGGCGTTCCTCGAGCATGTCGGCGACCCGGCCGATCAGCGCGCCGCGCTCGGCGGGCGGGGTGAGCCGCCACACGCCCGACTCGAAGGAGTCCCGGGCCTGGCTGACCATCTCGTCGACGTCCTCCGTGGTGGTCTCGGCCACGCGCCCGACGACGGCGTTCGTGGCCGGGGAGGTCACCTCGAGAACCCCGGTGGAGAGGGGGTCTGTCCAGCGAGTGCCGGAGAAGAGCTTGTCATGGACGACGACCACGGGGACCTCCGAGAGGTAGAAAACAAGAACGTGTTCCACGATCGTAGACGAGTGTCCGACTCCCCGGGCGGCCCTCGCACACGCCGCCCGCCGCACGCCGCCCGGTG
>NZ_JAALEF010000182.1:0-2729 GCF_014145245.1 Dietzia sp. B44
GAGCGTTCCGCACACATCGCCCGAGAAGGGGGTGCGCGGAACGGTCTTATCGATGACGGGAGCGAGCGCGAGGGCGCCGGGGCGAGCATGGGGCGATCGCGAGGGCGCCGGGGCGCCGGGGCGGGGGTCAGTCCTCGAGAGCGGGCTTGATGTGCTCCCAGCCGGCCTCGAAGTTCTTGAGGAAGTTCGGCCAGTTGTGCAGCCCCGTGTCGGAGTAGTCCACCCGGTGGTCGACGTTCGCGCGGTCGAGCGCCCTCTCGAAGGCCTCGGTGCCCTCGCGCACGCCCTTCTCCAGGACCAGTCCGATGAGCAGGTTCTGGACGTCCGCGCCGCCGCCGTACTCCTGCAGGTCCTCCGGGCCGATCTCGCCACTGCCGGACGAGAAGTAGACGGCCTTGCCCCGCAGTCCCTCCGGGTGAGAGATGGTGTCGTTCTCCGCCCAGCGCCCGCTTCGGTGCGGACCCCACATGTTGTCCACCTGGCCACCGCGGGTCTCCACGCTGAGCCGGACGGTCTGGTAACCGAGCGCGTCCATCGTGGAGTAGTAGCCGCTGAAGGACATCACGGCGTCGTAGAGCCCGGGGTGCGTGGCGGCCAGGTGCATGGCCGCCTGGCCGCCCATCGAGATCCCCCCGATCCCGTTCCTGCCGCTCGTCTCGAGCTGCTCGGCCACGACGCCCGGCAGCTCCTCGGTGAGGAAGGTCTCCCACTTGTTGTTGCCCAGGACCGGGTCCGGCTGCTCCCAGTCGGTGTAGTACGAGGCGAACGCGCCGGCGGGATTGACCACGTGCACGTCCTCGTCCGCGAGCCGATCCGCGATCTGGCCCTGGTGGTTCCACCCGGTGCTGCTCACCGGGGCGCCGACGCCGTCGAGCATGTAGAGCACCGGAGCGGCGCCCTCACCCCGGGACGGGACCACCTCGACGGTGATCTCGCGCTGCATCGATTCCGAGGCGACGATCCAGTACTGATACTCCCCCCGCGTGCGCTCGACTCCCCGGAACTCGGTCTCGGTGATGCTCGGATCGACCGGGGAAGGCGTCCCGATGGGGGCAGAGGATCCCTCACCGAGCGGGATGTCCGCGGAGCCCACCGACCCGAGCGAACCGGCGGTCGAGCCCAGTGGGACGGAACCCACGGCCTCGATGATGGTCTCCAGATCGTCCGGCCCCAACGTGGTCGGGTCGATGCTGCCGAGCTGCGCTCCGGCCGGGGCGACCGAACCGAGGGTCAGGGCGAGGGCCAGCGCGCCGGCGGTGGCGGTGGCGGCGAATCGGGGCATTCCGACAGACATACGGCTCCAGAGTTCTCAGTGATGACTTAAGAACCTTAGCCGCAGCAACTTGAATCGGCCCACTCACCGCACGGCCTCACGACTCCCGCAACGCCTCCTCGACGGCCTTGCGCAGGTCCTCAGGCTTACGGTTGGGGCCGAACCGACCCACCACGGTGCCGTCACGCCCGATGAGGAACTTGGTGAAGTTCCACGAGATCCGACCGCCCAGCAGACCGGATTCCTGCGACTTGAGCCAGCGGTACAGCGGGTGGGTGCCCGATCCGTTGACCTCGATCTTGGAGAACAGCGGGAACTCCACCCCGAAGTTGCGCTCGCAGAACGACCCGATCTCCTCGTCGGTGCCCGGCTCCTGGTGCGCGAACTGGTCACACGGGAAGCCCAACACCACGAAGCCCTGGTCGCGGTACTCCTCGTACAGCTTCTGCAACCCCTTGTACTGGGGGGTGAACCCGCATTTGCTGGCGGTGTTGACCACCAGGACGACCTGACCGGCGTAGTCGGCCAGATCCTTCTCGCTGCCATCGAGCAGGCCTGCTCGGAAATCCGTGAGGGTGACATTGTCATCGGGCACGGCGCGTCTCCTCGTCGTCGTCATGACCGGCGGGCTTCACCCGCCGTCCGTCCCGAGGCTTCCACACTCCGGGGCGCTCACGCACCCGGCATCACCGGGCCGCCGACGCCTCGGGCATTCTCAGCGCCGACACCGCACCGATCAACCCCAGGATCGCCAGGAAGACCAGCGCCCACTCGACCCCCGCCAGCGCGATGACCGAACTGATGCCGCCCACCACGAGCAGGATGAACCCCATGGCCGAGTTGGAGACCGCGACGTAGGTCGTCCGCAGGTCGCCCTCGGCCACGTCCACGACATAGGTCTTGCGCCCCACGCGGACCCCGGAGTGCAACAGCGTGAGCAGGAAGTATCCGCCCACGAAGAACACGGTCCCCAGCGCGGACGAGCCGTCGACGCCGGGGAGCGAGACGGCCACCACGAAACCCAGCGCCACGATCGAGGCGGCGGCGGCCGCCCACGCCATGAGCCGACGACTGGACCGGTCGGCGAGCCGGCCGAAGATCCGCCCCCCGACGAGTGAGGCGATCCCGGAGGCGAGGATGAACCCGCCGAGCCCGGCCAGTGCCCCGGTGCCCGCCGCGACGGACATCGACACGATGAACGGCGGACTCAGCGACGACACGAGGATCAGGCCACGCACGGTGACGAACCTGCGGAACGTCCGGTCCTCGCGGAACATCCGGGCCGCCTCGGCGAACCAGGATCCGCCGCCGTCGCCGTCCTGGTGATCGGCGGCCCCGGCGGCGGCCTCTCCCGCGGGCTCGGTGACCCGCGCGTAGACCAGCGCCGAGAGCACCCACAGCACGGCGCCACCGGCCAGCAACAGGGCGAGGTCGCCGGGGCCCAGATCGTCGCCGA
>NZ_JAALEF010000183.1:0-2953 GCF_014145245.1 Dietzia sp. B44
TCCGTCCCCGTCCGTCAAGCGCGCGGGCAGGGACCCCGTGGCCGGCGACGTGCTGCGGTTCCACGGCTTCGGCGCCACCTCGCCCGGCGGTCAGCGCGCCGCGGAGCTGCGCACCGGACTCACCCGCCTCGAGCGGATGGAGCCGCGGGGCGGATCCCGCATCGGCCGGTCCCACACCATCCAGGGCGGATACGGGGCCGGGGACTCCGGCGGGCCCGTCTTCCACGGCGACCTGCTGGTGGGCATCCATTCCGGTTCCGACCACGCACGACGCCAGCCCGACGGCACCAATCCGGCCTGGTACGAGTCGGTCCCGTTCCAGAACGGTTGGATCGACTGGATGATCGCCAACCGATGACGACGAGGTACCGGTCGCACCCGGCCGTCACTCACGTGCACCGGACCGCCCGCGTATTTGTCACACTGAACAGATGACCTCGCCGGAGCAGCCGGAGCTCGTGATCCGTCGCGCCTCGCGCGGCGACCTCGATCTGGTGCTGACCGCCGACGACCTGTTCAGCTACCCGCCCACCGCGGAGTGGACCCGGGACTTCCTCGACAACGGATCCAACCTGCTGTTGCTGGCGCTGCAGGACGAGGTCCCGGTGGGCATGTTGGTGGCGGTGGAGACCGGGTACCTGGGCGCCAGCCCGGACCTGTTCGTCTACGGGATCCGGGTGAGCGAACCGCTGCGTGGCCGCGGGATCGCCCATCAACTGGTGGACAAGGCGCTCGGCATCGCCGAGGAGGCCGGCTGTCGCAGGCTGTGGGGGTCGATGCACCACGACCAGGAGCTGGGCGCCGACTCCCCGCTCTCCCCGCCGGAGGCGACCACGGGGTCCACGACCTTCGTCATCCCGATTCCGTGAGACCCCGCGGAACCGTGTATCGTGACCGCCATGCAGCGCGTGCTCCTTCTTGGGTGCCGCGGCGGGGCCCGCTGAGGCGGACCGGCTCCCCGTCGCGGGATCCCGTCGCGCCGGTCCGATCCCTACAGATCGAATCCACGGAAGTAGAGCCCCGCAATGAATCCCGCTGACGCATTCGTCTCGTCGTCGTCGACCATCACTCCCCCCTCCAAGCCCGGACGCCCCGACCAACCGTCGTGGAACCGACAGAAGGGCTCCTCGATGCCGGCCCACCGGTACCGGCCCTTCGCGGAGGAGGTCGAGGACGTCTCGCTGCCCGACCGCACCTGGCCGGACAAGGTCATCACCCACGCGCCCCAGTGGTGCGCCGTGGATCTGCGCGACGGCAACCAGGCGCTGATCGACCCCATGAGCCCGGCCCGCAAGCGCCGGATGTTCGAACTGCTGGTCCGCATGGGCTACAAGGAGATCGAGGTCGGGTTCCCGTCTGCCTCGCAGACCGACTACGACTTCGTCCGCGAGATCATCGAGGACGAGGCGATCCCCTCCGACGTCACCATCCAGGTGCTGGTGCAGTGTCGCGAGGACCTGATCCGCCGCACGTTCGAGGCGTGCGAGGGCGCGTCCAACGTGATCGTGCACTTCTACAACTCCACCTCGATCCTGCAGCGCAAGGTCGTGTTCCGGAAGGACCGCGACGCGATCAAGAAGATCGCCACCGACGCCGCCGAGCTGGTGACCGCCATCGCGAAGGACTACCCGGACACCAACTGGCGCTGGGAGTACTCCCCCGAGTCGTTCACCGGCACCGAGCTCGCGTTCTCCAAGGAGGTCTGCGACGCCGTCACCGAGGTCGTGGGCGCCACGCCGGAGAACCCGATCATCCTCAACCTGCCGGCGACGGTCGAGATGGCCACGCCCAACGTGTACGCCGACCAGATCGAGTGGATGCACCGCAATCTGGCGCGCCGCGACTCCACGATCCTGTCGCTGCACCCGCACAACGACCGTGGCACCGGCGTCGCGGCCGCCGAACTGGCGTTCCAGGCCGGCGCCGACCGCATCGAGGGCTGCCTGTTCGGCAACGGCGAGCGCACCGGCAACGTCTGCCTGGTGACGCTGGGCATGAACCTGCTCACCCGCGGCGTCGACCCGCAGATCAACTTCTCGGACATGGACGAGATCCGCCGCACCGTCGAGTACGCCAACCAGCTGCGCGTACCCGAGCGTCATCCCTACGGCGGCGACCTGGTCTTCACCGCCTTCTCGGGCTCGCACCAGGACGCGATCAACAAGGGCTTCGACGCTCTGCAGGTCGAGGCCGACGCGCACGGCGAGGACATCACCGACATCACGTGGGAGGTCCCCTACCTGCCCGTGGACCCCAAGGACGAGGGCCGCACCTACGAGGCCGTGATCCGCGTGAACTCGCAGTCCGGCAAGGGCGGCGTGGCCTACATCATGAAGAGCGATTACGGCCTGCAGCTGCCGCGGCGCCTGCAGATGGAGTTCTCCGCCCTGGTGCAGAACGTCACCGACTCCGAGGGGGGCGAGGTCACGCCCAAGCAGATGTGGGACATCTTCACCCTCGAGTACCTGGACCGCGTCTCCCCCATGGAGCGGATCTCCCAGCAGCTCGACCCGGCCGAGACCGACGACGGCGTGGACTCGATCGACGCCGTGGTCAAGTGGAAGGGCGAGACCAAGGAGCTGACGGGGTCCGGTAACGGCCCCCTGGCGGCGTTCGTCGCCGCGCTCAACGAGATGTTCGACGACGAGGTGCGCATCCTCGACTACTCGGAGCACGCCATGACCGCCGGCGACGACGCCACCGCGGCGGCGTACGTCGAGGTGCAGTTCGGCAACCGGGTGTTCTGGGGCGTCGGCCGGGCCGGTTCCATCACCACCGCGACACTGCGCGCCGTGGTCTCGGCCGTGAACCGCGCGTACGCCGACGAGGCCGTGGTCCCCGACGAGACAGTGGGCAGCACCGTGGGCGCCCGGACCTGGGCCCCCTGACGCCTGGGGGCTGCTCCCCCGGGGGCCGGCCCCGTCGAGAAGAGCGTTCCGCACACATCGCCCGA
>NZ_JAALEF010000184.1:0-2615 GCF_014145245.1 Dietzia sp. B44
GCTCACCGAGCACCCGGGCGCAGGCCAGGGCCGCGGAGGCCGGGTCGTCCATCGGCCGGGGCGCGCCGAACACCACGAGCGCGGCGTCGCCGAGGAAGCTGTCCACGATGCCGTCATACTCCTCGACCGTCTCCACGACCACCCGGAAGAACCGGTTGAGGACGTCGACGACCTCCGACGCCTCGGACCGCACCGCCATCTCCGTGGACCCGATGATGTCGACGAAGACGACGCCGACCTGGGAGGCGCTGCCGCCCAGTTCGGGGTCCCGCTCCTCGGCCGCCTCCGCGACGTCGCGACCCACGTGGCGGCCGAACAGATCCCGGAGCCGTTCGCGTTCCTGGAGCCCGGCCGCCATCCGGTTGAACCCGCGCTGGAGCTCGCCGAGTTCCGTGCCGTCGTAGACCACCACCCGCCGGGAGAGCGTGCCGTCCGTGACGTCCTCCATGGCCCAGCGGAGACTGCGTAGCGGGCCGAGGACCGACCCCGTGCCCAGCGAGACGAGCAGGAATCCGGCGAGGAGCGAGGTGGCGCCGAGCACGATCACGATGACGGCGAGGCGTTCCAGCGACAGGGCCCGGCCCGCCAACGTGTAGATCGCCACGATGATCAGTCCCGCGATCGGCACCCCGCTGCCGACCGCCCAGGCCACGCGGAGCCGCGTCATGGCACCCAGGAACCGGCCGCGGGGGACCGGACCGTCGGCCAGGGCGACCGCGGCGACGGGACGCAGTCCGAAGTCCGCGAAGAGGAACGCCACACCGCAGACGACCATCCCGGAGAAGACGATCGTGAACCCGACCGACGGGATCGCCTCGGGGTCGATCACCCCGAAGGCGGGCGTGACCACGGCCGCGCCGAGCAGCCACAGGAACGCCTGGATCAGCGTCATCCGGCCGGGCAACCGGAGGGTCCACACCCGCTCGCGGTCCGTGGGTTCGCGGCCGTCGAGGAACCACCCGACACGCCGGTGGACCGCTCCACGCACCCAGATCGTCCCCACGATCGTCGCCAGCGCCACATACACCGGGACGACGATCGCGGTGGGGACCATGAACTCACGGGAGGGGAGGGTGGGACCCGGGAGGACGAAGAGGATCAGCACAGCGGCGACGGCCACGCCGACGAGGTTGGAGCCCAGCAGCGTCAGTACGAGCAGGACCCGGACGCGCAGGGTTCTCAGGCGCGGCGACTCGGTCTCCCGCCCGAGCAGCACCGAGCCCAGTTCCGGGCGCCGCAGCAGGGACAGGTCGAGTCGCACGGTCAACATCGTGCCATCTGCGCGCCAGGAAGTGACGACCTCGTCACACTCGGGCCGGGAACAGTGGCCGAGGGCCCGCCGGGGCGTAGGGTGGGCGAGTCGGCCCGCACCACTCTTGCCTCGGGCCGAATCGGATGTCGACCTCCCGTGGTCGCGCACCGGGCGCGTCGCCTCCGAGCGACGTGGCACCCCAGGAGCGCGCCGGGCAAGACGCCCCATCTATGTACGGAGATTCCTCCCTTGTCACGTTCCTTCGCCGATCTCGGCGTTCCTTCATCCCTGCTCGACGTCCTCACGGGCGTCGACATCGTCACCCCCACCCCCATCCAGTCGGCGACGCTGCCCGACGCGATGTCCGGACGCGACGTCCTGGGCCGCGGCCGCACCGGCTCCGGCAAGACCTACGCGTTCTGCCTCCCGCTGGTCACCCGCCTGGCCGCCTCCGCGCCCGCCGGCGGCCGCCGTAAGCGCAACTCCCCCCGCGGGCTCATCCTGGCCCCCACCCGCGAGCTCGCCCGTCAGATCGACGAGACCCTCGCGCCGCTGGCCAAGGCGATGGGCCTCAAGACCACCGTGATCTTCGGCGGCGTCTCACAGGGTCGCCAGGTCAGCGCGCTCGACCAGGGCGTCGACATCGTGGTGGCCTGCCCGGGCCGGCTCGAGGACCTCATGGGCCAGAAGCACTGCCGCATGGACTCGATCGAGGTCAGCGTCCTCGACGAGGCCGACCACATGGCCGACCTCGGCTTCCTCCCGGGAGTCACCCGGATCCTGGCGGCCACGCCTCAGGGTGCCCAGCGCCTGCTGTTCTCCGCGACGCTGGACCAGGGTGTGGACAAGCTGGTCCGCAAGTTCCTCGACAACCCGGTCGTGCACGAGGTCGACGACGGCTCCGCCACCCCCGGCGCGACCGCGCACCACGTCTTCCACGTGGACCCGGACGACCGCGTCCGCGCACTGGCGGACCTCGCCGGCGTGAACGAGCGGACCGTCATGTTCACCCGTACCAAGCACGGCGCCAAGCGCCTGGCCAAGCAGCTCTCCGGGCGCGGCGTGACCAGCGTGGACCTGCACGGCAACCTGTCGCAGAACGCACGCGTGCGCAACCTCGACGCGTTCTCCTCCGGCCAGGCGAGCGTGCTCGTGGCCACCGACATCGCCGCGCGCGGCATCCACGTCGACGACGTGGGGCTGGTCGTCCACGCCGATCCGCCCGCCGAGCACAAGGCGTACGTGCACCGCTCGGGCCGGACCGCACGCGCGGGTGCCGTCGGCACCGTGGTCACCGTGGCCACCTCCGACCAGGTCCGTGAGGTGCGCTCGCTGCTGCGGTCGGCCGGCGTGACGGCGGGCG
>NZ_JAALEF010000185.1:0-2488 GCF_014145245.1 Dietzia sp. B44
CGGGCGCGGGGGGCGGCTGAGCAGGGCGACGAGGTGGGGCAGGGCGACGAGGTGGGGCAGGCCGGTCCGGCGGGCGGTCCCGACCAGCCCTGATCCCGCCGGCCCCCGCCGCCGGTCAGGACTGATCCCGCAGGCATCTCAGGTGCCGACAGCTCAGATGCGGTCGAAGTCGAGACCGCCCTGTGCGCCCGCACTGCCGCGCAGGACGGCACGCCGCTGGAGCGCGTAGACGAGTGTGCCGACCGCACCCACGCCCACACCCACGGCGCAGAGGATCACCGCTCGCATGTCGACCTCGTCCATGAGCATCATGGCCAGGAGGGCGATCGTCCACGCGAGGGTCCCGATGAGGACGACGGGCCGCGGGTCCAGCAGGTAGGCCGGGATCCGGGGCACCTGCGGCTCTGCCGGGCTGTCCGTCATGACCGCGACGCTACCGCAGGCGGGGGGCCGGTTACTCTATGACGGTTCCTCACCCACCGCCAGGAAGGTCTCCAGATGTCGCAGAGCGCCGGGGCCCCGTCGCGGTCCCCCGTACGGATCGGGGCCGTCGACCGGTACTTCAAGATCAGTGAGCGCGGTTCGACGGTGGCCCGCGAGGTGCGCGGCGGGTTGGTCAGCTTCTTCGCGATGGCCTACATCATCGTGCTCAACCCGCTGATCCTCGGTTCGGGTGTCGACGTCGAGGGCAACCAGCTGTCGATCATCGAGATCGCCGCCGTCACCGCCTTCACCGCGGGGGTGATGACGGTGGCGTTCGGCGCGATCGCCCGCTACCCGTTCGCCTTCGCGACCGGCCTGGGGATCAACTCCCTCGTCGCGGTCACCATCGCCAGGCAGGTCACGTGGGCCGAGGCCATGGGGCTGATCGTCATCGTGGGCATCATCATCGTCATCCTGGCGGTGAGCGGGTTCCGCAAGGCCGTCTTCGACGCCATCCCCTCGGACCTCAAGGCCGCGATCGCCGTGGGCATCGGGTTGTTCATCGCCATGGTCGGCTTCGTCGACTCCGGTTTCGTGCGTCGACTCCCCGACGCCGCGGGCACCACGGTCCCGGTGGGACTGGGGATCGAGGGGTCGATCGCCTCGTGGCCCACCGCCGTGTTCGCCTTCGGGCTCCTGCTGTGCGGTGTGCTCGTGGCCCGGCAGGTGCGCGGCGGCATCTTCATCGGCATCGTGGTCACCACCGTCGTGGCCATCATCGTCGAGGCCGTCGCGAACGCCGGACCGTCCTTCGTCGACGGTGAGCCCTCGCCCACCGGGTGGAACCTCGCGGTCCCGGGGATCCCCGAGACCCTGGGTGGGCTGCCCAACCTGTCCCTCATCGGGCAGGTGGATCTCTTCGGCGCGTTCGTCCGGATCGGTCCGCTGGCGGCCAGCCTGTTCGTCTTCACCCTGCTGCTCGCCAACTTCTTCGACGCCATGGGCACCTTCACGGGGCTGGGCAAGGAGGCCGGGCTCATGGACGAGAAGGGCAATCTGCCCAACATGAAGACCGCGCTCGTGGTCGAGGGCGTCGGTGCCGTGGCGGGTGGCTTCACCTCGTCGTCGTCCAACACGGTCTTCCTCGAGTCGGCCACAGGTATCGCCGAGGGCGCCCGCACCGGCCTGGCGAACATCGTCACCGGTGCCCTCTTCCTCGTCGCGATGTTCTTCACCCCGCTGTACGAGGTCGTCCCGGTGGAGGCGGCGGCCCCCGCGCTCGTGGTGGTCGGCGCACTCATGATGTCGCAGATCGTCAACATCGACTTCACGCGCTTCGCGATCGCGCTCCCGGCCTTCCTCACGATCGTCACCATGCCGTTCACCTACTCGATCGCCAACGGCATCGGCATCGGGTTCGTGGCCTGGGTCGTGATGGCCACCGCCACCGGCAAGGCCCGGTCCGTGCACCCGCTGCTGTGGGTGGTCGCGGCGGCGTTCCTCGTGTTCTTCGCGATCGGGCCCATCACCGACCTGCTGGCCTGAGCGGCGCGGGCAGTGCTCGTCGTCGACGTCTCCGATCCCGCCGATCCCAGGTTGGACGATCTGCGCGACCTCAACCACTCCGACCGTCGCCCCGACCTGCCGGGCGGCAGGGGCCTGGTGATCGCGGAGGGTACCTACGTGGTGGGTCGGATGCTGCTGTCCCGGTTCCGCCCGCACGTCCTGCTGGGGACCGACGCGCGCCTGCGGCAACTGCGGCGTGAGGCGGCCGCCGAGGGCTGGGACGCCGACGAGCGCGCCGGGGGTGCCGTGTACCTGCGCACCACCAAGGACGTGCTCAGCGAGGTGATCGGGTTCCGGTCCAGCCGCGGCATCCTCGCCGCCGCCGACCGGCCGACGCCGCTCGAGGTCGACGCCGTCGTGGGCGGTGCCCGGACCCTCGTGGTGCTCGAGGGCGTCAACGACCCCGAGAACCTCGGGGCGATCTTCCGCAACTGCGCGGCGCTCGGCGTCGACGGGGTGCTCTTCGGCGCCGCCACCGGGGACCCTCTCTACCGGCGGA
>NZ_JAALEF010000186.1:0-2627 GCF_014145245.1 Dietzia sp. B44
TCCGGCCCACCGCCTCGATCGACTCACCGCGGGCGTCCTGGTGTTCACCGTCGACCCCGCCCACCGCGCCGCCTACCAGGACCTCTTCGCCGCCCGGCGGGTCGCCAAGTCCTATCTGGCCGTGGCCCCCGCGCCGGAGGGGACGCCGCACGTCCGTGAGCGGTCCAGCCGGATCGTCAAGACCCGCGGGGTGCTGCAGGCCGCCGAGGTGGACGGCCCACCGGACGCCCACACCCGGATCATGCTGCTCGGGGTGCGTGAGCCCGACCCGGGCGGGTCGGCCACGCCGCTCGGCCTGTACCGCCTCGAGCCCTCCACCGGGCGTACGCACCAGCTCCGCGTCCACATGAACGCGCTCGGCACGCCGATCCTCGGCGACGACCTGTACCCGCGGGTGCGGACGATCACGCCCGGCGACTTCTCCCACCCGCTGCAGTTGCTCGCGGAGACCATCGGGTTCACCGACCCCGTCTCCGGTGCCGAGCGCCGATTCAGGACCCGCAGGTCGCTCGAGGCGTGGCCGTCCGGGAAGGCCCGGGCGCAAGATCCGGGCCATCCCCCATCGGCACCCGCTCCGAACTCCTGCATGCTTTAGGTCGACCACCACGATCCAGGGGAGCAGATGACCACGCAGGCCGAGACCCAGCACCGGGCGGAGGGCGCGGAGCTCGCAGCCGTCGCCACCGACCTCGTCATGACCTACGGCGAGGGCGAGACCGAGGTCCGCGCGCTGGACCACGTCAGCGCCTCGTTCGAGCGCGGACGGTTCACCGCGATCATGGGCCCGTCCGGCTCGGGCAAGTCCACGCTCATGCACTGCATGGCCGGCCTGGACCGGCCGACCTCGGGTTCGGTGCGCGTGGGTGACACGGAGATCGTGGGACTGGCGGACAAGGAACTCACCGCGCTGCGCCGCGACCGGATCGGGTTCGTGTTCCAGTCCTTCAACCTCGTCCCCACCCTGACCGCCGAGGAGAACATCACGCTCCCGCAGGACATCGCGGGCCACGCCATCGACCGCGCGTGGTTCGACGAGGTGATCGGGCGGCTGGGGATCGCCGACCGCCTGTCCCACCGCCCCTCGGAGCTGTCCGGCGGACAGCAGCAGCGCGTCGCCTGCGCGCGTGCGCTGGTGGGGCGCCCGGACATCCTGTTCGGCGACGAGCCCACGGGAAACCTCGACTCCACCTCGTCGGCGGAGGTGCTGTCGATCCTTCGCAGTGCGGCGGACGATTTCCAGCAGACCGTCGTCATCGTCACCCACGACCCGCGTGCCGCGACCTACGCCGACCGCGTCCTGCTGCTCGCCGACGGCCGGGTCGTGCGTGAGCTCTCCCATCCCACGTCCGACGAGATCCTGGCGGCCATGGGCGCGCTCGAGGAGCGGTGATGGCCGCCCGCCACGCCGCTGGTCACGCCCCCAGCCATTCCCGGCCCATGCTCCGGGTGTCCCTGCGCAACATCGCGGCGCACAAGCTGCGACTGGTCCTGTCCGTCCTCGCCGTGGTGCTCGGCACCGCGTTTGTCACCGGTTCGCTGGTGTTCACCTCGACCCTCAAGAGCACGTTCGACGGCCTGCTCGACCAGGGCACGCAGGACCTGTCCGCGATGATCGAACCCGAAGATCCCCGGGGCGCCGGGGTGCCGTTCGAGGTCGCCGACCGCGCGCTCGGACTGCCGGGCGTCGAGGCCGTCACCCCCGGGGTGACCGGCACAGTGGTGATGTTCAACGCCGACGGCACGCCTTATCAGTCGGGTGGCGCCCCGTCGGAGGGGTTGGAGTGGGTCGAGCCCGACCAGGCCGTCGGGAGCAGTAGTTGGATCTCGGACGGGCGCGCTCCGGCCGCGGACGGCGAGGTCGTCCTCCCCGAGTCGGTGCTGGACAATGCGGGACTTGAGATCGGCGACTCCGCGCGGGTGTACACCACCTCCCAGGGGATGATCGACGTCACGGTCGTGGGCACGTACTCCTCGGAGACCGACGTCGGCGGCTACGTCGGGGTCGGCTTCACCTCCGCACAGGCCCGCGCCCTGTTCACCGACGGGGAGAACGCCACCAACGTCGCCGTCCGCGCGGTCCCCGGCGTGAGCCAGGAGGAGATGCGCGACACGCTCGCCGCCGAGTTCCCCGAGTACGAGGTGAGCACGGGCGAGGAGGTCAAGGAGAGGCTCTCCGAGCAGCTGTCGACCATCCTGGACTTCGTCAACTACTTCTTCGTGGCCTTCGGCCTGATCGCGCTGCTCGTGGGCACGTTCATCATCTACAACACCTTCTCCATGCTGGTGGCGCAGCGGTTGCGCGAGCTGGCCCTGTTGCGGGCGATCGGCGCGACCCGCGGGCAGCTCACCCGGTCCGTACTGGCCGAGGCCGCGCTGACCGGTCTGGTCGGCTCCGCGATCGGCGTCCTGGCCGGCTTCGGACTGGCCCGGGTCATCTTCGCCGTACTCGACGCCTTCGACCTGGGGATCCCCTCCGGGGCCCTGGCACTCACCCCGATGTCCGTCATCACCCCGCTGGTGCTGGGCTTCGTCGTCACCGTGTTCTCCGCCTGGGCGCCCGCCCGGCGCGCCGGACGCGTCGCCCCGGTCCAGGGCATGCGGGTCGGGGCCGCCTCCTCGGAGGCGGG
>NZ_JAALEF010000187.1:0-9005 GCF_014145245.1 Dietzia sp. B44
CGACGGCCCCGGTGCCACCCTCGCGGACCGCGGCCGCGCGGTCCGCCCATCCGGAGGGCTCGCCGAACCTCGCAGCCGTGCACAGCAGGGCAGCGGACCGGACCCTGGTGGGCTCGTGGACCGCGAGCCACTGGGCCACGGCGCCGCCCAGGGAGAGCCCGACCATGTGGACGTGACCCACGCCGAGGGTGTCGAGCAGGGCGAGGACGTCGCCGGAGAGGTCGGCGATCGTGCACGGCCCCGGAATGACGTCTGAGTTCCCGTGCCCTCGGTGGTCGACGGCGATCACCATGTGGTCGCGGGCCAGATCGCGCACCTGGGCGTCCCACATCGACCTGTCCGAACCGAGGGATCCGAGCAGTACTACGGCAGGGGCATCCGCTGAGGGCGGGCCGCTGACCTGGTGAGACAGGGTGGCGGGCATGGTAGGTCCTTTCCTGGGGAGCGGCGGGTCAGTTCTGGTGCGGGTGACGTGAACCACGATACGCCGTAAGTGTACGTAGGGCGAACAGTTGTGCAACAAGCGAACAGGTCCTACGATGTGTGACATGACCAACAAGATCTTCTCGTCGGCCGCCGCCGCGGTCGCGGACATCCCGGACGGCGCCTCCCTCGCCGTGGGGGGTTTCGGTCTGGTCGGCATCCCCGCCGTCCTGATCGACGCGCTCCTGGAACAGGGCGCCACCGATCTGCAGACCGTGAGCAACAACTGCGGCACGGACGGCTTCGGCCTCGGCACGCTCCTGGAGGCCCGCCGCATCACCCGCACCACGGCCTCCTACGTGGGGGCCAACAAGGAGTTCGCCAGGCAGTACCTGAGCGGGGAGCTCGAGGTGGAGCTGACGCCGCAGGGCACGCTCGCCGAGCGGATGCGATCCGGTGGGGCGGGCATCCCGGCCTTCTACACGCCGGCGGGCGTCGGGACGATGGTCGCCGAGGGCGGACTGCCGCTGCGCTATGACGGCGACGGGGGAGTCGCCGTGGCCTCCGAGCCCAAAGAGGTCCGAGAGTTCGACGGGACCCCGTACGTCCTGGAGCGCGCGATCGTCACGGATTTCGCGCTCGTCCACGCCCATCGGGCGGACACGGCGGGCAACCTGCAGTTCCGCGGCACCGCCCGGAACTTCAACCCGGACGTCGCGATGGCCGGCCGCATCACGATCGTCCAGGCCGAGGAGATCGTCGCGGCCGGCGAGATCGACCCGGCGGACGTCCATCTCCCCGGGATCTTCGTCCAGCGGCTCGTCGAGGTCGGACGCCAGGAGACCGGCGTGGAGATAGAGAAGCTCAGCAGCAGGGGAGAGGACCGGTCATGACCTGGACACACGAGCAGATGGCGGCCCGCATCGCCGGCGACTTCGTCGACGGGCAGTACGTGAACCTGGGGATCGGGATGCCGACCCTCATCCCCGACCATCTCCCGACGGGCGTTCACGTCACGCTCCACTCGGAGAACGGGATCCTGGGCGTGGGGCCGTACCCCACACGCGAGCAGGTGGACCCCGAGATGATCAACGCGGGCAAGGAGACGATCACCGCCGCTCCGGGGGCCGCGTACTTCTCGTCCTCGGAGTCCTTCGCGATGATCCGCGGCGGGCACGTCGACGTGGCGGTCCTGGGCGCGATGCAGGTCTCCCAGACCGGCGACCTGTCCAACTGGATGATCCCCGGCGCCATGGTCAAGGGCATGGGCGGCGCGATGGACCTCGTCCACGGTGCCGACCGGGTGATCGTCATGATGGACCACGTCACCCGCAAGGGCGAGGCCAAATTGCTGGCGCAGAACTCCCTGCCCTACACGGGCCGCGGATGCGTCCAGCGCGTCGTCACCGACTTGTGCGTCCTCGACATCTGTCCCGAGGGGTTCAGGCTCGTCGAACCGGCCCCGGACGTCACGATCGAGGAGATCCGCGCCAGGACGGGCGCCGAGGTCCACACCTAGCCGAGGTCCACACCCAGCCGAGGTCCACACCCAGCCGGACGTCCCGGGGCGAACAACGGGTGTACGGCGGCTCGCGCGGTCAACAGGGTGACGGTTCCTCACTACTGTGGGGACCGCCCCCGTCGTCGCCTGAGGAAGGTCCCCGCGCATGAGTTCCACCGCCCCGGTCACCGTCACCGTCACCGGTGCCGCCGGAAAGATCGCCTACTCGTTGCTCTTCCGGCTGGCGTCCGGTCTGGTCTACGGCCCCGACACCCCGGTCCGCCTCCGACTGCTGGACATCCCGTCGGCCGTCACGGCCGCCGAGGGCGTGGCGATGGAGATCGAGGACTGCGCTCTGCCGCTGGTCGACTCGATCGAGATCACCGACGACGCGACCGCGGCGTTCGACGGCGCCAACGCCGCGTTCCTCGTCGGGGCCATGCCGCGGGGCAAGGGCATGGAGCGCTCCGACCTGTTGAGCGCGAACGGTGCCATCTTCCGCGACCAGGCGCGCTCGATCAACGCCGGCGCCGCGGACGACATCCGCGTGGTGGTGGTGGGCAACCCCGCCAACACCAACGCCTACATCGCGCACAAGCACGCCCCGGACGTCCCGGCCGGTCGGTTCACCGCCCTCATGCGGCTCGACCACAACCGGGCGCTGAGCCAGCTCGCCACCCGCCTGGGCGCCCCCGTCGCCGACCTCGACGGGGTCGTGGTGTGGGGGAACCATTCGGCAACCCAGTTCCCGGACGTCTCCTATCTCACCCGTGCCGGTGAGCCCGTGACCGAGGGGCTCGGGCGGGACTGGTTGGCCGACACCTTCATCCCGCGGGTCGCGAACCGGGGATCCGAGATCATCGCCGTGCGGGGCTCGTCGTCGGCAGCCTCCGCGGCAGGGGCCGCCGTCGACCAGATGCGCGACTGGGTGCACGGCACACCGGGGGAGAGCTGGACCACGGTCGCGCTGCCCTCGGGCGGGCAGTACGGCACGGTCCCGGGCGTGGTCACCGGTCTGCCCTGCCGCAGCCGCGGCGGTGAATGGGAGGTCGTCGAGGGTCTGGCGATCGATGACTTCCAGCGCGCCCGCATCGACGCCTCGGTGGCCGAGTTGATCTCCGAGCGCGACGCCGTGCACGCCCTCGGCCTGACCGACTGACCCCGGGGGCGGGGCCTCCGGCGGCGTGTGTGGGGTCCCGGCGCGGACGGCCTACGATGGTCGGGTGACGACTGCAGCGACCCCCGGCCCCGAGACCGACCGCGCGGATTTGCTCCCCGCCTCCTGGAACCCCGGCGAGGTCGAGTCCGAGCTGTACCGACGCTGGGTCGACGCCGGCTACTTCGAGGCGGACCCCTCCAGCGACAAGCCCGCGTACTCGGTGGTGCTGCCTCCGCCGAATGTCACGGGCAGCCTGCACATGGGCCACGCGCTCGACCACACGCTCATGGACGTGCTGACGCGGCGCAAGCGCATGCAGGGATTCGAGGTCCTCTGGCTTCCCGGAATGGATCACGCCGGGATCGCCACCCAGACCCTCGTGGACCGCAAGCTCCGCGCCGAGGGGATCGACCGCCACGAGATCGGGCGAGAGGCGTTCATCCAGAAGGTCTGGGAGTGGAAGCGTGAGTCCGGCGGGACCATCGGCGAGCAGATGCGCCGCCTCGGCGACGGCGTCGACTGGTCGCGTGAACGGTTCACCCTCGACGAGGGACTGTCCCGCGCGGTGCAGACCATCTTCAAGGAGCTCTACGACCAGGGGCTGATCTACCGCGCCGAGCGGCTGGTCAACTGGTCGCCCACACTCCAGACCGCGATCTCGGACATCGAGGTCAAGTACGCGGATGTCGAGGGCGAGTTGGTGAGCTTCCGCTACGGCTCGATGGACGACTCGCAGCCGCACCTGGTGGTGGCCACGACCCGGCTCGAGACGATGCTTGGCGACACGGCGATCGCCGTGCACCCGGAGGACCCGCGGTACGCCCACCTCGTGGGCGCCGAGATCGAGCACCCGTTCCGCGAGGGCTGGACCATGCGCGTCGTGGCGGACGACCACGTGGACCCCGAGTTCGGGACGGGGGCCGTCAAGGTCACGCCCGCGCACGACCCCAACGACTTCGCGATCGGCCAGCGCCACGGGCTGGAGATGCCCACGATCATGGACGCGGCCGGCCGTATCGCCGACACGGGGACCCGCTACGACGGGATGGACCGGTTCGAGGCGCGAAGGGTGATCCGCGAGGACCTCGCCGCCGAGGGCCGGATCGTCAAGGAGGTGCGCCCGTACCTGCACTCCGTCGGACACTCGGAGCGATCCGGCGAGCCGATCGAGCCCCGGCTGTCCCTGCAGTGGTGGGTCAGGGTCGAGGAGCTGGCCAGGATGGCCGGCGACGCCGTGCGCGACGGCGACACGGTGATCCACCCGAAGAGCCAGGAACCGCGCTGGTTCGACTGGGTCGACGACATGCACGACTGGTGCATCTCCCGCCAGCTGTGGTGGGGCCACCGCATCCCCATCTGGTACGGGCCGGACGGCGAGGTGGTCTGTGTGGGCGTGGGCGAGGAGCCGCCCGCCGGGTACACGCAGGACACGGACGTGCTCGACACGTGGTTCTCCTCCGGGCTGTGGCCGTTCTCGACCATGGGCTGGCCCGACCGGACCACCGACATCGAGCGGTTCTACCCCACGTCCGTGCTGGTCACCGGGTACGACATCCTGTTCTTCTGGGTGGCCCGGATGATGATGTTCGGCACCTTCGTGGGTCGCACCCTGACGGGTGACATCTCCGCCCCGGGGAAGGTCCCGTTCACCGACGTGTTCCTCCACGGGCTCGTCCGCGACGAGCACGGCCAGAAGATGTCCAAGTCCAAGGGCAACGGCATCGACCCGCTCGACTGGGTCGACCGCTTCGGCGCCGACGCCCTGCGCTTCACACTGGCCCGGGGCGCCAACCCCGGCGGCGACCTGTCCGTGGGTGACGACGCCGCCCAGGCCTCGCGCAACTTCGCCACCAAGCTGTTCAACGCCACGCGGTTCGCGCTGATGAACGGCGCGAAGGTGGGCCAGCTCCCGGAGGTGTCCGCGCTCACCGACGCCGACCGGTGGATCCTCCGGCGCCTCGGCGAGGTGCGCGTGTCGGTCGACGACGCCCTGGACCGCTACGAGTTCTCCAAGGCCTGCGAGGCCCTGTACCACTTCGCGTGGGACGAGGTGTGTGACTGGTACCTGGAGCTGGCCAAGGTCCAGTTCGGGAACGACGACGAGGCGCGCGGTTCCGAGCGGGCCGATCACACGCGGCTCGTGCTGGGACACGTGCTGGACGTGGTGCTGCGGATGCTGCACCCCGTCATCCCGTTCGTCACCGAGGTGCTGTGGACGGCCCTGACCGGACGCGACTCCGTGGTGGTCGCGGACTGGCCCTCCGACGTGGCCCCGGCAGAGGGGACCACGGAGTCCGTGCGCCGGGTGGCCGACGCCCAGACCCTCGTCACCGAGATCCGCCGCTTCCGCTCCGACCAGGGACTCAAGCCCGGCCAGCGGGTGCCCGCGCGCGTCACCGGGGTCGACGCGGCGGATCTGCCCGCCGACCTGCTCGACCAGGTGGCCTCGCTCGCGCGGATCACCCCGGCCGGGGACGACTTCACCGCCACCGCCTCGCTAGAGGTCCGGCTGGGGTTGTCCACGGTGGGGGTCGAGATCGACACCTCCGGCACCATCGACCTGGCCGCCGAGCGTCGCCGCCTGGAGAAGGACCTCGCGGCCGCGCGCAAGGAGCTGGAGACCACCGGCGCCAAGCTGGGCAACGAGGCGTTCCTCGGCAAGGCCCCCGACCACGTGGTGGACAAGATCCGCGCGCGCCGGGATCTCGCCGAGACCGAGGTCAGCCGGATCTCCGCCCGACTCGAGGGCCTCCCGGCCGGGAGCACCGCCTGATGGCGGGTCATCGGTGGCTCGAGCCCCACGACCCGGACGAGGGCTGGGACACCCCCACGGAGGAGGACGTCGCCGAGATGCTCGGCGAGGAGGGCCTGGTCTCCGGGGTCTCCCTCGGCGGGCCGCTGCCCGGTGACGAGGACGGCGAGGACCACCAGGAGCCGCGACCGATCCCGGAGGTCGGCAGCCCCGAGTGGCAGGCCGACACCGCAGAGCTCGCGGCGGTCGAGGAGGAACTGGCCACCCGGTGGCCGGAGACCCGCCTCGAACCGAGCCTGGACCGGATCGCGGAGCTCACCGGCGTCCTCGGGGATCCGCAATACGCCTACCCGGTCGTCCACGTGGCGGGGACCAACGGCAAGACCTCGGTCACCCGGATGATCGACGCCCTCCTGCGGGCACTGCACCAGCGCACCGGGCGCAACACCAGCCCGCACCTGCAGACCGTCACCGAGCGCATCGCCCTGGACGGCGAGCCCGTCCCGGCACGCCTGTTCGTGGACACCTACCGCGAACTGCAGCCGTACCTGGAACTGGTGGACCAGCGGTCCGAGGCCGGTGGTGGACCCCGGATGAGCTACTTCGAGGTGCTCACCGCGATGGCCTTCGCGGCCTTCGCCGACGCCCCGGTGGACGTGGCCGTGGTGGAGACCGGGATGGGCGGGACCTGGGACGCCACCAACGTGGTGCGGCCGGCCGTCGCCGTCGTCACCCCTGTCGGTCTTGACCACACCGACTACCTCGGGGACGACCTGGCGACCATCGCGGGGGAGAAGGCGGGGATCATCCAGCCGGGAGCAGAGGATGACCTGCTGCCGAGGGACCCGGTCGCCGTGATCGGTCGCCAGGAGCCCGAGGCGATGGAGGTGCTGCTGCGTCGCGCGGTCGAGGTGGGCGCGGTGGTGGCACGTCTCGGCTCGGAGTTCGACGTGGTCGAGCGTCGCCTGGCGGTGGGCGGACAGCAGCTCACCTTGCGTGGTCTCGGGGGCGAGTACCCGGAGGTGTTCCTCCCGCTGTTCGGCGAGCACCAGGCCGAGAACGCCGCCACCGCACTGGCCGCCGTCGAGGCGTTCTTCGGGGCGGGCCCCGACCGGTCGCTGGACCCCGAGCTCATCCGCGCCGGATTCGCCGCCGTGGACAACCCCGGCCGGCTCGAGCGCCTCAGCTCGAGCCCGACGGTGCTGGTGGACGCCGCGCACAACGGCCACGGCGGGCGCGCACTCGCCGAGGCGGTGACCTCCGAATTCGACTTCCGACGTCTCGTCGCCGTGGTCGCGATGCTGGACGGCAAGGACGCCGACGCGTTCCTCGCGGCGATCGAGCCGGTGGTCGACGAGGTCGTCGTCACCAGGACCGGGTCGCCGCGCGCGATGGCGCTCGAGGACCTCGCGCGCATCGCCGAGGACCGGTTCACCGCCCAGCGGGTCCACGTGGTGGACACCCTGCCCGATGCGATCAGCGCCGCGCTGGACCTGGTGGGGGTCCCCGACCCGACCGCCGACGACGACGTCTCCGGGGTCGGCGTACTCGTGACGGGATCGGTGTTGACCGCGGGGGCCGCCCGCAGCCTGTTCGGAAAGGACGCACAGTGACCGACACCGGTTCCGTCGATCCGGCGGCCACCGCCCACGAACCCTCGGTGGATCCGTGGAAGGGACTGCGGGGGATCATGGCCGGGACCCTGATCCTCGAGGCGATCGTGATCGGCCTGGTGCTCACGGTGATCGCGAGGGTCGACGACGGAGAGCACTTCCAGCCCTGGAAGGTGTGGTTCGTCAGCCTGCTCGCCGTGGCGATGGTCGTGGCCAGTGGACTGCAGCGACGTCCCTGGGCGATCCCGCTGAACCTCACCCTCGCCGGACTCGCGGTGGCGGGGTGGGCCGTGCACTGGTCGATGGGCGTGTGCGGCCTGATGTTCGCGGCGGTGTGGGCGTACATCCTCTATCTGCGGCGGGACCTCTCCCGGCGGATGGCGGGCGGGTACCTGCCCAGCCAGCACGACTGACGGGTCCCGGGTACTTGTAGCATTGCGGCCGTGACCGAGAGAACTTTCTTCCTCATCAAGCCCGATGGCGTCCAGCGAGGCCTGACCGGCACCATTCTCGCGCGAATCGAGGCCAAGGGCCTCCGGCTCGTGGCCATGGACATGCGCCGGGTGCCACAGGAGACCGCGGCCGCGCACTACGCCGAGCACGCCGAGCGTCCGTTCTACGGCGACCTGCTCGAGTTCATCACCTCCGGGCCGGTCGTGGCCGGTGTCGTGGAGGGTCCGCGCGCGATCGCCGCGTGGCGACAGCTCGCCGGCGGGACCGACCCGGTGGAGAAGGCCGCCCCCGGGTCCATTCGCGGGGACTACGGGCTGGAGACCCAGTTCAACCTCGTCCACGGGTCGGATTCCGAGGAATCCGCGGCACGTGAGATCGAACTGTGGTTCCCCGGACTCTGATCTGACCTCATCACCAACGATCCCGGTTCATCACCGGTGATCGCACCGGACGCGCCCGTCGGTCCCCGGACCGACGGGCGCGTTCGTCGTCTCACCTCGCCCGCGCGGCGACGGATCGTCGGCGTGTGTGGGACAATGGCCGAAGCCCACATTCTTGGCGAGCGGACCTCCAGTTCGCCCCGGATCGGGCGCCCGCCCTCCGCGGCCCGGATGACACCGGGATCGCGGACCACAAGACATAGCCCCACCCGAGGTGGGGCCCAGAGAGAAATGCCGACCCCGTGCGGCGGCGTGGGTCACCGGAGCACTCCGGTGACGTGATCGCGCCCGGAGTCCGGCCAGAGGAGACACGTGTCGGATTCGAACCTGACCATCGACGATCTCAACGCGCTTCCGGAGAAGATGCGCGCGCACGCGGCCGCCAAGGCCGTGGGGATGACCAGCAAGGAGTTCCTGGCCGCCATGGCCGGCATCGGCGTGGAGGTCAGGAGCGCCCAGTCCGGGGTGACGCGCGAGGTGCTGCTCACGTGGTTCGCCAGCCGCGCAGGCGGCGGTGACACGACGTCCGAGGCGGCCACCGCCACCGAGGACGCCCCGGTGGAGAAGCCCGCCCGGAAGGCCCCCGCGGACAAGGCTCCCGCCGACAAGGCCCCCGCCAAGAAGGCGCGCAAGGCCGCGGCGGGGAAGACGGCGCCGGATGCCA
>NZ_JAALEF010000188.1:0-1324 GCF_014145245.1 Dietzia sp. B44
CGGCCGGGGCCGACGACGTCGAGGCCGTGCTCATCGACCCCGCCGCCCACGGCGGACATCGCGAGACCGACCTGGCCATGCTCGCGCTGTTCGGGGCGCCGCACCTGGACGAGATCCTGCGCGGATACCAGGAGCATCACCCGCTGCGGCCGGGCTGGCAGCAGCGGGTGCCGCTCCATCAGCTGCACCCGCTGGCCACCCACTCGGCCGGTCACGGCGCCGGCTACGCGGTCGCGCTGACCGACGCCGCCCGTCAGGTCCTGCGGATCTAACCCCGGGTCACTGTGCCGGGCTCACGCGGAAGACCTCGTCCCGGTTGTTCGCGTTGGAGGTGGTGACAAGCAGTGAGCCGTCCGGCTCGGGCGTCAGCGAACGCAGGCGGCCGAAGTCACCCTCGAGGAGCACGGAGGCGTCGACGATCGACCGGCCATCGGAGGAGAGGCGGAACAGGACCAGCTTCTGTTCCCTGAGGTTGGCCATGGCGAGGCTGCCTTTTCACTCGCCCCACGCCTCGCCCTGCTGGAACTCGATGTCCGCCGGGGCCAGAGGCGGGCGACCCGAGGACCATACGGCCTCCACCGCGTCCGGGAACCGCTCGGTGTCGGTCATCGGGACGTTCTGGTTGTACTGACCGTTCACGTTCGGGTTCCAGCCGTAGTTGGCGCCGGGCTCGAGGAGGTTCACCTCGTCGTCGCGGTCCGGTCCGTGCTCGGCGGAGTAGACACGGCCGGTGCCGGGCTGGACAGCCAGTCCCTGGACGTTGCGGTGGCCGATCGTGTGGATCACCGAGTCGCCCGAAGCGGCAGTCCCGTCGGGGTTGACGTGCAAGGTCTTTCCGGCGAGTGAGGTGGGATCCTGCGGGTCGGTGGCGCTGTAGATGTCGCCGGTGCCGATGTAGATCGACCCGTCGTCGTCGACCAGCAGACGGCAGCCGCTGTGGATGCCCTCGGCGCCCAGCGGGATACCGGTGACGACGTCGCGGACCCTGGTGAGCGCGGACCAGTCCTCGGCCGCCCGGAACGTGGTGACCCGGTTGTCGCGGGTCCCCCCGGCGTTCTGGGAGTAGCACACGTGGATCTCGCGATTCTGCGCGAATCCGGCATCGACGGCCATGCCCATCAGGCCGCTCTCCGACTGGCGTACCAGGCCGGGCAGGTCGATCGCGACATCCCGCCGTTCGCCGCCGGCGAGCTGCGCGACCATACGGCCGCCGCGCTCGCCGGTCAGGAGGGTGCCGTCCGGGGTGCGGACCACGTCCCACGGGATGTTGAGCTGGTCGATGACGGTCGTCGTGGTGACGGCGGGGCCCTCGACCACCCGTACG
>NZ_JAALEF010000189.1:0-3376 GCF_014145245.1 Dietzia sp. B44
CGGGGGCGCTCGGCCTGCTCTCGGACGCCGAGCACCTGCTGCGCGAGCGATCCGCGATCTCGGCGCACTGAGCGCGGCACCACGCCCGACCGGGGGCGCGCGGGCACCGGCCCCGGTACGGTCGCGTCCATGACGGACCACATCTCGGCAGACCTTCTCCAGGGCATCCTCGACGAGGTCCGTGACGACTCCTCGGGCGAACTGGTCCCGCACCTCGGCGACTACGAACACCCGAACCCCGACGCCCTGGCGATGGCGGTGTGCGACCTCGAGGGCACCGTGACCTCGGCGGGGGACGACGACATCCGCTTCGATCTCCAATCCGCCTCCAAGCCCTTCGTGTACGCCCTGGCCCTGGACCAGAAGGGCGTGGACGAGGTGGCCAAGCGGATCGGTGTCGAACCCTCCGGGGACGCCTTCAACGAGATCTCCCTCGAGGCCGGGACCGGCCGGGCACCCAACGGTCTGGTCAACGCCGGGGCGTTGGCCGCCCACGCGCTCGTCGGGGACACCGACGACGACGAGGTCTCGCGCTTCGAGCACATCCGCGCACTGCTCTCCCGCCTCGTCGGCCGTGACGTGGAGGTCGACGAGGAGATCGCCGACATCGAGGCCAAGAGCGCACACCGCAACCAGGCGCTCGCGCACCTCCTCGCCGAGGAGGGCACCCTCGCGGACGACCCCCACGAGGTGGTGGCGGGGTACGGACGCCAGTGCGCGGTCCGCGTGGACGTCCGCGAACTCGCCCACATGGCCGCCATGTTCGCGAACGGCGGTCTGAAGCCCGGCAGCGACGAGCGGATCCTCGGGCGCAAGGCGGTCCGCTACGCCAACAGCGTGATGTTCACCTGCGGGATGTACGACGCGGCGGGCGACTGGGTCTACCAGGTCGGACTGCCCGCGAAGAGCGGGGTGTCGGGGTGTCTGTTCGCGGTGGTTCCCGGCAAGTTCGGGATCGCGGCCTACTCGCCGCGCCTGGACGAGCACGGCAACAGTGTCCGGGCGGCGGCCGCCATCGAGCAGCTGTCGGACCGGTTCGACCTCCACGTCCTCGACCACGTGCGCGGTGACGGGTTCGGCCCCGCCGCATAGGGACGACTATCCTCGGGAGTCGTGACCGACTCGACCCCCGCCGCGACCGAGCCCGCCGACGACACCCCCGAGCAGCTGCGTATCCGTCGCGACAAGCGGCAGCGCATCCTCGATTCCGGCGTCGACGCCTATCCGGTCGAGGTCCCCCGCACGCACGGGCTCGTCGAGATCGCCTCGGATCCGCGCTTCGTCGCCCTCGAGCCCGGGGAGGAGACCGACGTCCGGGTCTCCGTCGCGGGCCGCGTGCTGTTCGTCCGCAACACGGGCAAGCTCTGCTTCGTCCGACTCCAGGACGGCGTGAGCCCGGACGCCGACCTGTCGGTCCCGGCGACCGAGGGCGGGCCCGACTCGTTCGCCCCGCAGTTGCAGGCGATGCTCTCGTTGGCCAACGTGGGCGAGGAGCGGCTCGAGGCGTGGAAGCAGGACGTGGACCTCGGTGACCACGTCTCGGTGACCGGCCGCGTGGTGCGGTCCAGGCGCGGCGAGCTGTCCGTCATGGCCGACTCGTGGGTGCTGGCGGCCAAGTCGCTGCGTCCGTTGCCGGTGGCGCACAAGGAACTGAGCGAGGACACGCGCGTCCGTCAGCGCTACACCGACCTCATCATGCGCGACACGGCCCGGCGCAACGCGGTCACCCGCATCAAGGTCGTCCGGGCCCTGCGGGACGCCCTCGACAGGCGGGGGTTCCTGGAGGTGGAGACGCCGATGCTGCAGACGTTGCACGGCGGCGCCGCCGCCCGGCCGTTCGTCACGCACTCCAACGCCCTGGACCTGGACCTGTACCTGCGCATCGCCCCCGAGCTCTACCTCAAGCGATGCGTGGTGGGTGGCATCGAGCGGGTCTTCGAGATCAACCGCAACTTCCGGAACGAGGGCGTGGACTCCTCACACAGCCCCGAGTTCGCGATGCTCGAGACCTACCAGGCCTACGGGGACTACGACACGTCCGCCACGATGATCCGTGAGGTCATCCAGGAGGTCGCGCGCGAGGTGTTCGGCACCACCACCGTCACCCTCGCCGACGGCACGGAGTACGACCTGGGCGGGCAGTGGCGTGAGATGCGCATGTACCCCTCGCTCAACGAGGCCCTGCGCGCGCAGCACCCCGAGGTGGTGGGGAACACCGACGAGGACACCGTCACGGTCGACTCGACGGTCGAGGAACTCACGGAACTGGCCGGCGAGGTCGGGCTCGAGGTGCCCTCGGGCAGGGGCTGGCTGCACGGCAAGCTGGTCGAGGAGCTGTGGGAGCACCTGTGCGGTGACCAGCTCGAGGGGCCGGTGTTCGTCCGCGATTTCCCGGTGGAGACCTCCCCTCTGACCCGCGATCACCGCACGGATCGGGGGGTCACCGAGAAGTGGGACCTCTACGTCCGTGGGTTCGAGCTGGCGACCGGCTACTCGGAGCTCGTCGACCCGGTGATCCAGCGTCGCCGGTTCGAGGACCAGGCGCGGCTCGCCGCGGCCGGTGACGACGAGGCGATGGTGTTGGACGAGGACTTCCTGGCCGCGATGGAGCAGGGGATGCCGCCCACCACCGGGTTGGGTATGGGGATCGATCGTCTGCTCATGGCGCTCACCGGGCTGGGCATCAGGGAGACGATCCTGTTCCCGATAGTCAAGCCGCTACCGCGGGACTGACGCGACCGTCACCGGCGACGCTCTGGCTGCGTCAGTCCGGCTGCGCCCACGCCGCCGCCACGAGTTCGCGGAGCACGGGTTCCCGGATCCGGGCCAGGGTCGTCACGTAGAGGCACCCCGTGCCGGTCTTGTGCGGCCCCAGCGTCGCGAGCAACGCGTCGGCTCCCGGGGCTCCGAGCAGTCCGTAGAGGCTGATGGCGGCGGCGCGGGGACTGAAACCCACCCGGAGGGTGTCGCCCTCGCGGCCGCTGTCGTACACGTAGTGGTGCGTGCCGTAGCCCACGATCGACGAGCCCCACATGGACGGTGGTTCGCCGGTGACCTCGCCGAAGACCTCGAGCAGGCGCAGGCCGTCCTCCACCCGCCGGGCGGTGGGCAACCCCTCGATCCACTGCCGTGGGGAGCCCGGTGTCTCGAGGAACGCCGTGTTGTCGTTGCGGCCGGTGGCGCGGGGCCGCGAGAGCGGATCGGCGAGGGACAGCCCCGCCGCGGACAGTGCGTCGCGCAGCACGCCGAGCTGGGAGGGGCCGACCCCGTGCAGCGCCAGAACGTCCCTCTCGGGCGTTCCGTCCAACTGGCGGAGGTCGGTGATCCCGGCCGCGGCGAGGGCGCGGGACGCCGGCGCGGAGAGCCGGGGGAGGGG
>NZ_JAALEF010000189.1:3620-5876 GCF_014145245.1 Dietzia sp. B44
CGCCGGAGGCCCAGCAGGTGCTCGATCAGGCCCTGGCGGGATCCGTACAGGCGGACGCGGACCTGCGCACCGCCGCCGGCGGCTGGCTGGAGTCGGCGGGGATCACTCCTCCGCCCGGGTTCGTGCCCCCTCCGGCCGCGCCCCCGCCGCCGCCGGACCCCACCCCGCAGAGCCCGTGTCCGCGTACGGCCGCCGCGTGCGTCGACCTCGACGGGAACCGGACCTGGCTGCAGTCGGGGGAGCGGCTGAGCTACGGGCCGGTACGGATGTCGCACGGAAGGGTCGGTTGGGAGACCCCTCGCGGGACGTTCCAGGTCACCGGGAAGGTGCGCCACGAGGTCAGCCGTCTGTTCGACGACGCCCCGATGCCGTACTCGGTGTACTTCGTGGGAGGGATCGCCTTCCACGAGGGCGATCCGGCCTACGAGTCGCACGGGTGTATCCGGATGGACCGGCCCGCCGCGGCGACTTATTTCGAGAGGCTGCAGGTCGGGGACACCGTCGTGGTGTTCTGACGCCTCACGAGCCGGTGAACATGCGGGCCTCGGCGCGGTCCGGGAGCAGGTACTCGGCGGACTTGGCCGCCAACGCCGATCCGATGATCACGAGGATGAATCCGATCGCCGCGACGAACGGACCGTAGGTGACCGAGGTGCCGTCCGGCAGGCCCGCCAGCATCGGATCCGAGGTGTCGGTCGAGTTGAACAGGACCCAGACGAAGATGAGGTGGGCGATCAACACGAGGGACGCGAGTACCGCGTTGGCGGCCGCGAAGAATCCCAACCGGGTGAACAGCGTGACCGCCACCAGGACCGACAGCACGAGAAGCCCCAGGAAGTTCAGGGGCGCCATCGCGCGCAGGTCCAGGATCTCGGTGAGGTCGAGCGCGCTGATCCCTCCGCCGGTCCCGGTGCTCAACCAGGGGAGGTACAGACTGAGCAGGGCGAGCGCCAGCCCCACTACGGCGATCAGGCCGCCGACGCGGTTTCGCAGGTGCGGGATGATCTTGCCGCCGGTCGGGGTGCTCGCCGACGACGGCGAGGTGCGGGTGACGGGCGTTGTCTGTGCGGCCATGGCGGGTGCCCCTTAATCGGACCGGAACCTGTGAAGTGAGGTAAGTCACATGATAGGCGGGGTGTCCGGGTTCTGCCACAACGGTGCGTTCCGGCCGGACGGTGCGGTGGCGGACTGTGACCGCCGGACCGGGCCCGCCCGTCACGTCACGGGATCGACCGGATAGCGAGCGGACCGGGCGGCCCAGGCCGACCCCGCCGACACCATCACGAACCCGAACGCGGCCACGTAGGGCCCGGAGGTCACCGTGGCGTTCGCGGGCAGTCCCGAGAGTGCCGGCTCCGTCGACCCCGTGGACAGGATCAGGGTCCAGACGAAGGCGAGGTGTCCCGCCAGGACCCCGATCGCCACCACCGCTGCCGCGACGGCGAACGCGCCCAGGCGGGTGAGCGCCGTGACCGTCACGAGCAGGGCCAGGACCAGGAGTCCGACGAACAGCACCGGTGCGACGCTGCGTACGTCGATGATCTCGGTGATCCCCAGGGCGGAGATCCGCTCGTCCCCGCCCGAGTCCAGCCACGGCAGGTAGAGGCTGAGCAGCGCCAGCGCCAGACCGGTGAACGTCACCAGGGCCCCGATCCGGTTGCGGACGTGGGGGATCCTCTTGGTGCCCGCGGGAGTCCGGGTCGGGAGGGGGACACGGTGGGGTGCGGGTGGGGTGTACGCGGGCATGGCGATCACGCTCCGGGCGGGGTCGACGGACGCAGGTGCGCTGACTCACATGGTATGAGGCGGACAACTCCGGGGCAGTGCGGTAGGGCGGTTCGTTATGGCAACGGGACCCTCAGCGTCGACGATTGGTCCGTCGGGTGGGTTCCGCGACCATCGGGTCCTCCGGCCAGGGGTGCCGGGGATAGCGGCCCCGCATCTCGGCCCGCACACCGGGATAGGCCTCGCGCCAGAAGAACTCCAGGTCGCGCGTCACGGCGAGCGGCCGGCCGGCGGGGGAGAGCAGATGGACCGTCACGGGGACCCGTCCGTCGCAGATCCGGGGGGAGGCGGTCCACCCGAAGCACTCCTGCAGCTTGACCGCCAGCACCGGTGCCGCGTCGGATCCGGGTTCGGGGTAGTCGACACGGTATGACGACGAGCTGGGCACCTGCAGGCGGTCGGGCACCAGCTCGTCGAACCGGGTCGCCTCCGGCCACGGGAGCAGCCGCCGCAGCGCGGGGCCGACGCCGC
>NZ_JAALEF010000017.1:0-10049 GCF_014145245.1 Dietzia sp. B44
GATGCGGCTACCGCCCGCCTCGGCCCGGGCCGCGAGGAGCTGGTCGCGCTCCGCCCCGAGGGCCTGCAACTCGGTGCGCACCTGCTCCAGCTGGGCGGCGATGGTGGTGACCTCGGCGCGGACCCGCTCGATCTCCGCCTGGCGCAGCTCGATCCGTAGTTCGGCGAAGTAGGGGCGGATCGCCACGCGTTCCTCGTGGAGACGGTCCAGGCGCTCGACCGCGCTCTCGTACCGGCTGATCGAGGCGACCAGTGGTTCCAGTGCCTCGAGTTGGGCGCGGGCCCGTTGGACGGCATCGTAGGACCGGGTGAGGTCCTCGAAGTGCCGGATGATCCCCTCGATCCGCTCGGAGGCATCCGCGGGTTCGAGCATGTGCGTGCGGACGAACTCGTTGAGATCGCCCACGGCCTTCATCGAGACGGTCTGGTGGAACAATTCCATGGCCTGTTCGGACCGGATGCCCAGCAGGCGCCGCATGGCACGACCGTAGGGCGGGAAGTCCTTCTCCACCGTGGCACCGTCTCGGCGGAGCCGCTTGAGCAGGTCGCCCAGATCAGAGCCGAAGTCAGTGAAGTGAGACTCGATCGACATCGCCCGGTCCACGGTCACAAAGCGTCGCCAGGGTTGTCCTGTGGCGTCCTGCTGCTGGAAGACCTGGGCGAGGGTCACCTCGTCGTCGTATCCCTCGTTGGCAAAGACGCCGAGGATCACCGAATACGACCGTCGGTCCCGCAGCCCCACCGGTCGGACACTGCCGGTGGACTCGTTGCGCTCGGTCCTGTGGTGGCCTTCCACGTAGGAGCGCAGAGTGCGTTCCTTGCGTGCGGCGCCGGCCGCCTTGTTGTAGTCGATCCGGTGTGAGGGGAGCATGAGGGTGCTCACCGCGTCGACCAGCGTGGATTTGCCGCTGCCGATGTCGCCGGTGAGCAGCAGGGTCTCCCCATCCGATTCCAGTTGCCAGACGCGCTTGTCGAAGGTCCCCCAGTTGAGCACTTCGAGCCGGACCAGCCGGAAACCGGGACGCCCCTGCGGTGCGAGGTCGACGGAGGAGAACAGGCCCTCACTCATCGCCCGCACCCCCGTCGGCGTACTCGGCCAGTTTGGCGGAGAAGTCGGACAGGGTCTGACCGTCCACGTAGGCCTTGAGGATCCGGCGCACCTCCCAGGTGTCCCGCCGGCCCTTGAGCTGGCGCAGGAATCCCATGGAGACCAGGCGGTTGATGGACGTGTCGACCTGCTTGAGTACTCGGGCCTCGTCGGTGCTGCGGGCGAGGAAGAGCTGGATCATCTCGATGATCTCGTCCTGGGTGAGCACCAGTTGGCCCTGGTCGCCGGCGGATTCGAACTCCACCATCCGTTTGCGCAGCAGCACCAACAGGAGACTGTCGGCGTAGGTGAGCGCGCGGCGTCTGATCACCCGCGGGAGCGGTTCGTCACCGTCCTCCGGCTCGGTGGTGCGCAGGTAGGCGTAGCCCTCGTCGTCGTCGATCACCACGTCGAGTCCGATCACGGCGAAGTGGTCGCGGACGGCGCCACGGTGGCGGAGGAGGTCCTCCCACGCGTCCGACTCCTGATAGACGACGCCCTGCATGAGGCGGATGGCGCTGGTCGCGACCGCCCTCTCCTCCGGGCTCACCGGCGCCTCACCACGACGCGCGGCATCCGGGCCCGCATCGACCGGCCGGCCTCCTCGTACTCGATCACCGTCTCCTCCTGCTGGTCGGTGGTCACCTCGATGTCGTCGGTGTCCAGGGCGAGGTAGCCCACGAGTTCCGCGGCGCCGTGCTCGACGGGGTACATGGTGACGACGTCCTCGAGCAATGCCGTACCGCGTTCGGGGACGAGGTTGCGCAACCTGGCGGCGAGGCGGGCGGGGTCCACGATCACCTGCTCGGCCAACACGGAGGTGTCGACATGCTCCTGCTCGGACGGTGGCAGGAGACTGTCCACCTCGGACGCGGGCCGCACACTGTGCAGCGGTCGTTCGGTGGGCAGCGACACCTCCACGCCGGCCTGCTCCAACTCGAGACCGAAGTCCGGGGGTGTGCCTTGTCGCAGCGCCAACGCGGTCCCCTCGATCTCGCGGACCAGGTCGAGGACGCGGCGGTTCTCCAGCCAGATCTGGTCGTCGGTGAACCGGCGGAGCTGCTCGGAGATCTGACGGACGGTCAGCTGGGTGCGCTCGGCGGCCTCGGCCCACCCGTGGTGGACGGTGCGGATGCTGCGGTCCGCCTTCAGTTCGTCGATCGCGGTGAGCCGCTCGAGCAGGGCGGAGAGTTCCTCCTGGCCGGATGAGGACAGGAGCATGTCGTAGAACGCCTGAAAACTGCGCCCCTGATCGGAGGAGTCGATGCGACTACGCCCGCTGACCAGCTCCTCCAGCAGGTCCCCCTTGCTGCCCTCCCATGTGGCTATGCGTTCGCGAGCCGAGCGGTCCAGTGCGCGGAAGTTCTCCTCGACCTCGCGGAAGTCGGCGAGGAGCTCGCGAGCGGTGGAGGAGAACTGCTGGTAGCGGTCGCGCACGGCGGTCATGTCGAGCAGTCCGGCTTCAGGGTCGGCCTCGATCTGCTCGATCTCCCGCTGGATCTCCTGCTTGCGCCGCTGCAACTCGGCGAGCCGTATCGCGGGGTCGACCTCGGTGCCCTGGGCGATCTGGCGGAGTAGTTCGATCGCGGTCTGCAGTCGCGACTCGGTGCCGACGAAGGGCCGCGCGTGCAGGCTCTGGACCCACGAGTAGGCCTTTTCCAACGCGGGTGTCGCGTCGTAGTGGATCTCATCGGTACCGAGCGGATAGAAGCGACGGAGAAATCCTGAGTCGGTGGACGCCCATTCGGCCAGATAGTCGGCTGCGTCCCGCTTGAACCGCGGGTTCTCGGGATTCTCCGCATTGAGCTTGTAGAGCTCGTCGTCGAGGGCGTCGATGATCTCCCCCTCCGGGCTGGCACCGTGTCCCTCCTCCACGAAGAACCGGCCGAGAAACGACAGCAGCAGCGGCGCGTGGGTGGCGCGGAGCATCCGCCACGCGGGATGTCGTTCGCGCAGCGCGTCGATCGCCGCGTAGTCCACACGGTCTCCTCGGGTCAGCGGTCGGCAGGGGTCGTGCAGCCAGTCTAGGAGGGCGGCCGGACACAACTGTCTGGGCGGTCGGTGCGGGCAGCACCCCGCGAGAGGCGTTCCGTCACACCGTGGAGTTCGATTCAGGACCACGCTGGTGTTGACTCAGCGCTTCGGCAAGAGGCGGTAGGTGTGTCTTCACGACGTCTCGCACAATGTCAGCCTCAACACCGAAATACTGGTGAACGAGGATGTTGCGGAACCCTCGGATCTGCGGCCAGGCGATCTCTGGGTGTGCATCTGTGATCCCGGCCGAGAGATGGTTCGCAGCCTCACCGATGATCTGCAAGTTCCGTTCGATTGCATCCTCGGCCATGAGGACGAGGTCGATGTCATGGTTGTCCAGTCTGCGTACGTACCGCTGGCATCGATTGATGGCCCGCAGGATGTCGTCGATCCGCTGATCGGACTCGCGACTCATAACGCGACGCTGTCCCGGAGCGCCGACTCTGAGATCGCTCGCTTAAGTAGTTGCGACGGGAAGACGTCGATATCGTCGCGGCCGAATAGCGCACGGACTTCCTCTAACAGACCGGAGGCGCGCATCAAGAGATTGCCGTCAGACGGGTCCATTTCCACCAGGATGTCGATGTCGCTTCCCGCCTGCGCGGTGCCACGCGCGACCGAACCGAACAGCCTTGGTCTAGTAGCCGCGTACTTCGCCAGGAGCGCACGGAACTCGTCATCACGCGCCTCGATCAGCTCGCGCATTGCGAGCGATTCGGGAGTCGGGGCGGTGCTCGTCATAGCTACAGGTTACCGGCCGCCCGTGGGAACTGAAGGCCCCAGAACGAAGGATGCAAGTGAGCCGTGTGAGATCACGTTGGGTAGACCGATCAGGCGTTGCCAACTCTCGGACTACAGACCGCGCCCTGCACCAGAGGCGAGGCGAGGCGAGGAACCCCGTCTCAGACGCAGGGGCGTAGCCGGCAACCCTGTTTGCTGCGGCGATCGCCACTTCGAGGTACGGGATCGGTGATTTAGACCGGCGGCCCTACCGGCCGAGCACCGTGTCGAGCCAGTCGAACGCGCGCTGGCTGAACAGCGCTGCCGCCCCCGCTTCGTCGTGTTCACCGGCACCTTCGGCGTTGGTGAACTCGATCATCGTCTTGGGCGCTGTGAGGGCGTCGAAGAGACTCTGCGCGTCGACGATGCGCGGGTCGTTCTGGCCGATGGTCAGCAGCACGGGACAGTCGATGCGGTCCGCGAGGCCGTTTAGTGTGAACGACCTCAGTTCGCGCATGTAGTCGACCGGGGTCGCGCATCCGTGCGTGAGCATCCCTCTCCCCACGGAGAAGTTCAGCCCCGGTGACTGCGCCATCCCGGCGCGGACCACCTCGTTGAGCTGCTCGTCGACGTCCCCGGTGTCCAGGTCGCCGCGGTATTCCGCCGGGAGGAGCAGAGAGGCGTTGGCTCCCGGGGCGTACTGCGGGGCGTCGGCGATCACGGCGGCGAGGCGGTGCTCTGCTGTGGCGGCGCGGGGCGCGAGGTGGCCGCCCCAGCTGCGGCCCAGTGCGGCTATCCGGGAGGCGTCGACCTCGGGGCGGGCGACCAGCCAGTCGACCTGAGCGGTGACGACCACCTCCCAGTCGTGTCGGAAGTGCAGGTCGCGTTCGACCAGTGCCGCGCCCTGGCCCGGGCCGTCCATCATGAGGACGGCGTAGCCGCGCCGCAACGCCGCGACACCGCCGGCGACGTACGTCTCCTCCATCGTGCCGTCGTATCCGCCGACCAGGATCACCGTGGGGAACGGTCCCGGGCCGGGCGGGGTCGCGACGTAGCCGTCGAGTTCGGTCCACTCGTACGGGATCGCGACCTGCTCGAAGGGATGATCCATCAGCTCGATCGCCCGGCGGAAGGCATCCCGTTGACGAGCGTTCGCCGCGACGAACCGTGGATCCATCGGAGGCGCGTACATGAAGACCCCGGAGATACGGAAGTACGTTGCCGCACGGAGGAACCCCTCACGCGCGCTCACCCGGTGACCGGAGGCGAGACTCTTCTCCGCTTCCCCGAGAATCCGTTCGCCGAGCGCGTTCCACTCGAGGTTCCAGGCGTCTCTGTCCCCGTCGGGGATTCTGCGAGCGGTGATGAAGGCCTCGCCGATGTCGGCTCCGCCCGACGCGATGGTGTCCAGTACGCGGAGGAACTGGCCGTCGAACCCGCTGTCCTGGAAGGCCAGCCCGGTGAGGGTGGGTTCGCCGGGGCTTTGATGTCCGTCCGCGGCGCGAATTGTCGCACCTGGTGAAGTGTTCGTGGCCATGTGTACACCTCGTCGTCACTGGTGGTCATCCGTGGTCGGATCGCCGCTCCCATCATCGCTCACCCGGCGTCCGTCACGTGCGTGAATCCGACGCGATGACCGCCAACGATGCCACCGGGTCACCGACGCCGGACGGTGACCCTCCCTCCTCGGTGAGGCGCGAACGCGACGCCGCGGGAGTGCCACTTCTCGTCCCGCTCGGTCGTCGGGACGATCTCGTACATGCTCAGCAGGGTGCGCAACACGACGTCCATCTCCATCGTCGCGAACGCCGCGCCGATGCATCGCCGGGTCCCGCCGCCGAACGGCAGCCAGGCCGGCGGTGGTGTGGTGTCGAGGAAGCGGGTCGGGTCGAAGCGCTCGGGCTCGGCGAAGTGCACGCTGTCGTCGTGCAGCAGCGAGATCGCGACCATCACGTTGTACCCGCGCGGGATGCGCCACGGGCCCAGGTCGAGGTGCGGCGCCTGCACGTTGCGTCCGGCGAGGTCGATGACCGGCCGGCTGCGCTGCACCTCCAGGATCGTTGCGTGCCTGTAGCCGGTCCCCCCGGCGTCGACTTCGGCGACCAGCTCGTCCAGCACCGCGGGGTTCCGGCTGAGCCGCTCCAGGGCCCAGGCGAGCGTCGTCGCCGTGGTCTCGTGTCCCGCAACGAGCAGTGCGGTGAGCTCGTCGCGGATCTCCTCGTCCGTCATGGCCGATCCGTCGTCGTAGGTGCTCTGCAGCATCATCGCCAGGATGTCGTCGCGCTCGTCGAGTCGGTCGTCGCGGCGGCCGCGGGCGATGAGTGCGGTGATCGCGTCGTCGTAGACCTTCTTGTAGCGGGCGAACCGACCGCGCGGGCCCACCGACCCCACGCCCACCGCGCCCACGCGTACCGGCAGTTCCGGGGTGATGACCACCGCCGAGCCGGCCTCCACCATGGGCGGGATCACGCGGCGCAGCGTGACGAGCTCGTCGTCCCGGGCGCCGAACACCGTCCGGATGATGATGTCCAGCGTGATGCGGGTCATCGACGGCATGGAGGCGAACGGCCTGCCGACGACCCACGAGTCGAGTTCGCGCCGGGTCTCCTCCTCCACGACCGCCTCGTAGCCCGTGATGCGCCTGCCGTGCAGAGGCGGGGTGAGCAGCTTGCGGCGCCGTCGGTGGTCGGTGCCCTCGAGCGCGAACATCGACTGCTCCCCCAGGACCCGACCAAGATTGGGGTCGACGTTGGTCAGCGACTGCTGCGGGGCGGTGAACAGCTCTCTGGCCAGCGCGGGGTCGGAGATGATCACCGCGCGCCCGTAGATGGGCAGGTGCACGGTGACGGCGTCGCCGTATCTCGCCTGCAGGCGCTGGAGCACTCTGCGCCGGGCGATGCCGAAGCCCGCGCCCTGGATCGACCTGGGCAGCGGGGGCCCGGGCGGGAGCCGCGGTGCGCGGTCGTCGTCGGTCGGGCTTCCTCCGGAAGCGGAGGGAACCGACCTGTCCGTCACGCTGTCCATGGCATTGCATCCTCGGCCTCGGGTGGGGTGCGGGGCGTCGCCCAGCCTACGTGCCGGAAATGCGGTGGTGGCGCGGATAGTGCGACGACGACGAGGTCTTCCCCTGCCGCCCGGCACCGCACCCAATCCGCCACGACCCCGGCGTCGAATCCCGGGCATGCACTCCGCTTCGCAGTCCCCTCGGCCCTCCGCCTTCCACGTCACGGCGGACGGTGCGGACGTGGCAGGGCTCTTCGCCGACTCCCGGGACGCCGACGCCGGGCACGACTCGCCTGAGCCTGCCGAGTCCGAGCGAGGGGACTTTCTCGGCGCCATGCGCGCATCCTGGGACGACTGGATGCCCGTCGCCACCACGGGCTGGGGCGCGGTGGTGCTCATCGCCCCGTTGCTCGCGGTGCATGCCCTCGTCTGGGCCTTCGGCGGGCGCCGGCCCCGCTAGGTGCGCCGGCTCGACCAGGTGCTCCTCCTCGAACAGGTGCCCCGCCTGCGCTAGGTGCTCCGCCTCGCCCCCACCCGCCACAGGATGGTGCGCTCCTTCGAGCGAGCCGCGTGCAGCGGATCAGCACTGTCTGCGGCGCGGGAATGGCGTGGCGTGGTCTCGCTTGTCCCGACCACGGTCAGCCCGGCCGCGTCGATACGGCCGAGCAGGTCATCACGGGTGCGCAGTCCAAGGTGTTCGGCGAGGTCGGACAGGATCAGCCATCCTTCGCCCTGCGGCGTGAGGTGATCGGCGAGCCCGCTGAGGAAGCGGTGCAGCACGTCGGAGTCCGGGTCGTAGATCCCCTGCTCCAGCGCCGAGGTCGGGCGACCGGGAATCCATGGTGGATTGCACACCACCACGTCGGCCCGCCCGCAGTCGCTCGCCTCGTCGTCGTCGTCGTCATAGGGCCACAAATCGGCCTGGATCACCGCGATGCGGTCCGCCAACCCCAGCCGATCCACGTTGTCCTGGGCGCACTGCACGGCGCGGGGACTGATGTCGGTCGCCACCACTTCCCGGGCGCCGCGCCGGGCCAGGACCGCCGCGAGCACCCCGGTCCCGGTGCCGATGTCCCACACGACGGGGTGGTCGACGCCCTGCGGCCAGGGGGCGTCGGCGACCAGGTCGATGTACTCGTCGCGGGTGGGGGCGAAGACGCCATGGGCGGGATGGATCCGAGCCCCCAGGGCCGCAACCTCGATGCCCTTGCGGTGCCACTCGTAGGCGCTGATCACCCCGAGTAATTCGGGCAGCGACACGAGAGTCTCCGTTACGACGGAATCGCTCGACTCGTCGGTGGGCTTGTCGACCGGCTGCCCGTAGGCGTGTGTGCAGGCCTCGCGGGCGTCGGGCGCTCGGCGCAGGCAGATCGAGTAATCAGGCTGCAGGGGGATCAGGATCTTGCCCAGTATCGAAGCACGGTGGGCACGGGCCTTCCGGTTGGCGAGAAAGACTTCCCCGGGGTCGGTGGATTGCGGTGACCGGGACGCCCGCTTCTCGAGGCGACGGTCGAGAGCACGCATGAGCTGCCGGGCGTTTTGGAAGTCCCCTCGCCACAGCAGGCTCGAGCCTCTCTGGGCGATTCGGAGAGCCTTGTCTGCGGAGATGTCGTCGGTGATAACGACGATTCCAGTCGGCGCAGGTGCGGCGTTCTCGGAGCGCCAGCCGACGGTGCGGTCTACACCGCTCTCACGCCAGCTGACGGTGTTCACGGGCGGTCCGAGTACGGCACAAGAGAGGACACGTGAATCCTTCAGACGGTCGCGCGCTCGACCCGAGAATGAGGAATGACCGCGCGAGAGCAAGTGACCCGTGATCCGGGCCGAGTCCAGTGTCTCAGCTCTGCCCCCGGACGGTCACGGGCAGTCGATCTTTATCGGTAGACCTCACGCCGATGCGCAACATCAACGACGAGGACTGTTACCCGTTGATCCTCGATCGAGCAGATGATCCGGTAGTCGCCCACGCGGTACCGCCAGAGGTGTTGGTCGCCACGAAGTGCCTTACCGAGGTACCTGGGGTCTTCGCACCCATGTATTCGCTCCTCGAGGAATGCCCTGATTCTCTGCTGCGCAGTCTTGTCCTGACGACCGAGCTTGGTGATGACCTTCTGGACGTGCGGCGTGACCTCGACCAGATACGCCACTTCAGGTCCAGTCCACCTGGCCCAATGGGATGGCGGAGTCGTCTGACTGCCGGAACTCCTCCAGACGGTGTTGGGCCAGGTACCAGTCCTCCATCTCGTCGAGCCCGCTGCGGATGAACTCGCTCGCATAGAACGACTTGGACCTGCCGGTGACGCGCGCCAGATGGTCCAGACGGGCGATGGTCTGGTCGTCCAGCTTCGTGTTGAGTTGTTTAGCCGTCATGACCCCTCTTCCGTCGATATACGAGTATAACCAGCATCCCAATACCAGTGTTCCTCATCCGGGCCCGTCGTAGGGCAGCTGGTCTAGCGTCCAGGCCCAGTTGATTCGCTCCTGCTCCAGTCGGACCTGGTCGCCGAAGCGATCGGAGACGAGGTCGTCATAGACGGCGGCCTCCTTCGCTGAGAGCCGGCCGAGTGCTGCGCTGGTCGGGGCGTTCTCCCGCCCCCACCGGTCGCGATGGGCGTGCAGGGTCTCCGCGTCCATCAGGAAGGACCGGGTCTGCGGAAGGTGGGCCCGGAGTCGATGCAAGATCGCGAAGCCGTGTGTATCGAGATCATCCCAGTAGTGCACTTCCGCGTCCTGTAACACTGCCCAGCGCCCGAGTCGCGCCACGTCGAATCCCTTGCCCCAGATCACTACCCCGTCGGCGGGCACGGGCAGCGTGAGGTAGGTGACCTCGTTCTCCACCACCACGGCTATAGAGAAGCGCATGGCTACTCCGCGGTCCTGCCCACCGCGGCCCATGGAAAACGGTTGAGAACGTCGAGCTCGCAACCCTCGGTTGTGTCCATTGGCACAACACCGCCCGCCTTCACGGCTACCTCGGCGACGTTCCACCCGCGGAGTTCGAGGAGACGTTCTACGATCAGATCCAGGGCGACAAGACCCTGGTGGAAATTCAACTGAACACGGTCTCCACGAAACCCAGGGCGAATCTTGCTAAGCCAAGCCCGCCGCGCTGACCACAACTGTGCCACTCGCCAACAAGGCAAGCCGTCCTTAGTTCGCCACTTTCGCCCGCGTGCTCCGCTAGCCCCGGTAGTTCACGGGGATCT
>NZ_JAALEF010000001.1:0-15903 GCF_014145245.1 Dietzia sp. B44
CCTGCCCGGGATCGCCGCCGGCGAGCAGGCGGCCCTGTGCTGGGCGTCGGAGGACGGGTGGGCGACGCCGGGCGTCAGGGCGTCCGGCGACGACGATCCCACCCTCAGCGGCACGGCCCACCACGTCCTGGGCGCCGACACCGCCTCCACGTTGCTCGTCATCGCCATCTCGGGCGGGGGCGTGGGCCTGTTCGAGGTGCCGGCCGGCACCCCCGGCGTCACCGTGACCCGTGTTCCCGTCATGGACCCCACGCGGACGATGGCGCGCGTGGAGTTCGATTCCGTCACCGCGACCCCGATCCCGACCCGCCCCAGCTTCCTGGCCCGACTCCGCGCAGTGGGGTGGGCGGCGATCTCGGCCGAGCAGGTCGGCGCCGCGCGGGCCGCACTCGACGCGACCGTGCAGTACACGCAGGAGCGCACGCAGTTCGGCCGGACCATCGGCTCGTTCCAGGCCCTCAAGCACCGCATGGCGGACATGTACGTCAGGGCCGAGACCGCGGCGTCGCTGTCCTACTCGGCCGCGTCGATGGTCGCCGAGGCGCAGTCCCTCGGGGACGGGCCCGACTCCGACGACGCCGCCTACGCCGCGGAGATCGAGGCCGCCGCGGCCAAGGTGTACTGCTCCGAGGCGCTGCAGTGGATCACCGGCGAGGCCATCCAGCTCCACGGCGGGGTCGGGATCACGTGGGAGTACGACGTTCACCTGTACTTCAAGCGGGCCCACGGCACCGCTCAGCTACTCGGCCAACCCCACGAGATCCTGGCGGCGCTCGAGGTGGCCGCGGGCCTCTAGAATCACCTGCATGAGCCCCTTCCCCGAGCACGGACGGACCAACGACCAACGACTCGCCGAGGACCTGGCCGCACAGGCCGGACGGCTGCTCACCGACCTGAGGGTCTCCCGTGTCGCTCCGGAGGAACTCGGCGACTTCGCCGAGGGGGAGGCCCGCGCCGTGATCCTGGACCGGCTCGCGGTGGCCCGCCCCGACGACCTCGTGTTCGGCGAATGGAACCCGGACTCCCGGGCCCGCCTCGAGGCGGACCGCGTGTGGATGATCGACCCGCTGGACGGCGTCAGCTCGTACCGCACCGAGGGCCGCCCCGACTGGGCGGTGCACGTGGCCCTGTGGGAACGCGGCCCCGACGGCACCGGCGGGATCACCGCCTGCGCGATCGCCATGCCCGCGTACGGGCGGGTGATCACCGGCCGTGGTGCCACCACCTATCAGCCGATCTCCATCATCCGCGGGCCGCGCCCCGGCCCGCTGGTCCCGCCGCGTGAGGACGACCGCCTGCGCATCGCCGTCTCGGAGGCCGATCCCCCGGCGTTCGCGGAAGAACTCGCCGAGACCCTCGGCGCCTCCCTCACCCGCCTCGGTTCGGGCGGGGGCAAGACCGCCACCGTGGTGGAGGACGAGTGCGACGCCTACATCCACACCAGCGGCCACCACCAGTGGGACTCCGCGGCCACGTACGGGGTGGTGCGCCAGCGCGGACTGCACGCGAGCCGACTCGACGGCTCGGAGCTGGTCTACAACGTCGAGGAGAACGCGTTCCCCGACCTGCTCGTGTGCAAGGAGGACGTCGCGGACCGCATCATCGAGGCGGCGCGGGCGTACCTCTGACCTGGGTACCTCTAGTCCAGTACCTCTAGCCCTCCAGGCCCCGGTAGCCGTCGAACCGCTCGGCGACCTGGTCCTCGCTGAGCCCGTAGTCGGCGAGCGTGTAGCGGTGTGCGGGCGCCCGGTCGCCGGACAGACTCCGGGCGTTCTCCGCCTCGACCGCCTCGCGCACGCCCTCGTCGAGCTCGGTGCCCACCGCGGAGTACACCCGTTCGACCACTCCCGCCGGGTCCTCGATGAGCTCCCGGTGGTTGACGTCCACGAACGTCGCCCGCGAGCCCGGGTCGGCCTCGTGCCGGGCGCGCACCGCGTCGAACTCGGACACGCCCCGCGCCCACAGGTCGAGCTGCGAGGAGCCGATGTATTCCGGGGTGAACCGGGTCGACCAGTCCGCGGCGGTCCGGTGCGCCAGCGAGAACATGGACGCCATCGACTTCCGCGGATCGCGGTGCGTCTGCACCACCACGGCGTCGGGGTACACCTCGAGCAGCGCGTCGAGCGCGAACAGGTGGCTGGGGTTCTTGAGGACCCACCGCCGCCCGGGGGCGTCCGCCCCGATCAGCTGGAGGTTGCGCTTGTGCCGCCGGTACGCGGGCACCCAGTCCACACCCTCGAGCCAGCGCGAGTATCCGTCGAGCCTGGCCAGGCACTCGTACGAGGCGGCCGTGGCCGACTGCCGGAGCAGCTGCCAGCACTCCTCCAGGTCGTCGGCGGAGATGTAGTGCACCCCTCCGTAGTCGGGGTTCTCCGACATGAACCCGGCGTACAGGTCACGCAGGCCGCGGTAGGTGGGATCGTCCTCCCACTGCTCCCTCGGCGGCCGGGGCTTGGGCACCTCCGTGAGCCACAGTTCCAGCCCCTGGTTGGCGGGGTCGGCTCCGAGGAGCCGGTGCAGCGCCGTGGTCCCGGTGCGGGGAAGCCCGGTGACGACGACGGGCCGCTCGATCTCGACGTCCGCCTGGGCCGGGTCCGCGGAGAAGCCCGCCTGTGAGACGAGCCGCGCCACCATCGCGCCCTTGAGCACGGAGCGCCAGTACTTGCTCCCCGCCGGGGTGAGGCCCGCGTCGGAGTGCAGGGAGTCCAGCAGCACGCCCAGCGCCTCGCGGTGGCGGTCCTCGCCGTCGCCGAAGTCCTCCAACCCGATCGCCCGCGAGGCGCTTGCGTGCAGGTCCTCGACGGTGCCGACGTGCACCCGCTCCGTGTCGCTCACGGCCGACCCGGTCATGACAGCCCCCTCCGCGCGAACGCGTCCTGCCGCGCGGCGATCCGCTCGCGCCACTGCTCGGCGGTCACCCGCTGGTCGTCGTACCCGGGTACCTCGTCGGCGAGCCGGTCGAACGGCACCACCTTCACCGAGGGGCCGAGCTCCGGCGTGACGGGCTCGCTCACCCGCTGCCAGCGGAACTGCATGATGCCCTCGCGGTGGCCCAGGGTCTCGATCCAGTTGGCCAGACCGGGATCGCGGTCGGCCACGACGAGGTGGATCATCCCGTCCGCGCCGACGTGCGCCTGGTCGGCGGTGAGGCTGGTCTGGTGGTGCACGTACTCGAGCGAGGCGTACCACATGCTGCCCAGCTGGAAGCCCTGGTAGGGCGCCCCGGCGACGGGCACCGAGATCACCATGGCCTCGTCCGGACCGAGCTCGAAGACGCCCGCGGAGGAGAACTGCGTGGTGAGCCCACCGGGGGTCTGTCGCGGTTCGTTGAGCGTGTTGCGGACCTGGTCGCCGAAGAACCACTCCGGGAACGCCAGCCACGTCCGCAGCCGCCCGACGAGAGCCTCGGCGAGTTTGGCGTAGAACTTCTCCTGACCGGCGAGTGTCACCGGCTCCGGCGCGGTGCCCACCGTGTCGACCCTGCGCAGGATCGCCGACCCGGCGACCTCACGGCTCCAGTCGGAGTAGACCTCGCGGACGGCGATCATCGAGGTCCCCGGGTGGAGCACCACGTATCCGGCGTCGCCCTCGTCGTCGTCGTACCTCGCCGGCCCCAGTCGGAAGCGATACCGTCCGTCGGCGTCGATCTCCAGCGCGCGGTCGTCGAACGCCGCGTGCGACGCGGCGCGCTCGTCGGCCGAATACGTCCCGGCCATCACCTGGAACGACAGGTCCGCTGTGGTGCCGCGCCGGCCCTCGATGACGTACTCGGCGCCGTCGGTGAGGTTGGCGTAGAAGTACAGCGTGTCCGGGTTGTCCAGGCCCATCTTGGTGTACGGCCCCGTGGCCTGGAACAGCTGCGGGTGACTGCGCCCGCGGTGTTGGCCGGTCTCGATGGCGCCGCGGATCGTCCCGAGCAGGTAGTCGAGCCCCTCCGCGACGTCCGCCTCGGTCCGCACGTGCGGCGCCGACCGGATGATCTCCTCGGCCTCGGCCAGGGCGCGGGCCAGCGGGCCGGTCGCCCCGGCCCCCTCCACCGGGTCCTCCTCCACCGTGCTCTCCCCCACCGTGCTCTCCCCCACAGCGCTCTCCCCCACCGTGCCGCTCACAGCCACGTGTAGGAGTCGGCGGAGGTGATGAAGTTCTCGAGCTCTTCCTGCTCGGGCGTCGGATCCACGACGTCCTCCTCGATACTCAGATAGGCGCCGCGGTAGAACAACAGCGGCCGGACATCCCGCTCAGTCGGTCCGAGGTGGGCGACCCGTCCCAGGACGATCCAGTGATCGCCGCCGTCGAGGACCTGGTCGATCTCGCAGTCCAGCCACGCCATCACGCCGTCGATGACCGGCGAGCCGAGCGGGCTCGGCGACCAGTCGATCGAGGCGAACTTGTCGTCGCCGCGACGGCCGAACGTGGAGGACACGTCCTCCTGCTCCTCGGACAGGATGTTGACGCAGAACCTGCCGGCCGCCTCGATCCCCTTCCACGACCCCGACGTCTTCATCGGGCAGAACAGGACCAGGGGCGGCTCGAGGGAGAGCGCGGAGAAGGACTGGCAGGCGAACCCGACCGGCGCGTCGTCCTTGACCGCTGTGATGACGGTGATCCCGGTACAGAACTGGCCGAGCGCGTCGCGCAGTTCCCGGTTGGAGAAGCTCTGCCCCTCCGGGGGGTGGTCGGTGCTGCTCATCTGAAGTCGGTCCTCCCTGGACTCGGTCGTGCGCGGGCGTCATCGGGCGTCCCGGGCTCAGCTGGTCGACAACCCTGCTGCCCGGGAAACCAGCCTAGGAGCATGGGTCAGTAATGGCTCGAAGCGCGCCGAGAGTACGGCGGAGTGCGTGAGAGCGTTGCGCTCGGGCCGGCGTCACTGGCGGCCAGGTATTCGGTTTGCGAAGCCGCGGTGATGGCGTTCAGTCCGCGGGTCAGCCTGTAGGTCGCCCGGGCCTGCCAGTTCAGGCGATCTGGAGGCCGCCGAGCCCGGTGGCGCCGATATGACCGTGGAGCTTTCGCAGGTTGTGGCAGGCAGCGAGCAGTAGCCATTCACCGCGGGCGGCGTCCAGACCGCGAATCAGGAGTTGCTTGCCGTTCTGCAGGGTGCTCATCTGTCCGAAGACCGGTTCGACGATCGCTTTGCGCCGGGCGTAGACCGCTCGGCCTTTCTTCGTGGCGAGCTTGCGGGCCATGCGCTGCTTGTCCGTGGCGCTGGCCGGGATCGGTCCCCGGGGGGCGATCGGCGCCGGTTCCCCGCTGCGCTGTCGTCCGGTGGCGATGAAGAACTCGGTGCCCTGCTCGCCGGTGACCTCGGCGGAGGCGGCGAGGTTCGCGGCTGAGCAGTACCCGGCATCGGCGAGCATCTGCTTCGGGGCCTGCCCCGTGTTGCTGATGGCCTGCTCGGTCATGGGGATGAGGTTGCCGACGTCGGCGGCACAGTCGTTGACCTCGGCCGCCACGATGATCTGATGGGCGGCATCGACCACGGCCTGGCCGTTGTAGCACTGAGCGAACGACCCGTCCCCGGTGAGCATGATCTTCGACTCCGGGTCGGTGAAGTTGCGCTGGGCCTTCGGCCTGGGCGTGGCGCGCTCGGCGGCCTCAGCGGCCTTCTGCGCGACGGTGTCTTCGTCTTCGCCCTTACCGCGGGCCTTAGCCTCAGCCTTCTCCGCCGCATCGGCGGCGGCGTCGGCTTCCAGAGCAGCTTTGGCCTGGCGCAGCTTGACCAGGCGAGACTCTCGGCGGGCCAGCTCATCGGGCAGCTCGTCCCCGCGCCGGTTCTTGCCGAACTTGGCGTCCTCGGCCTTGTCGATGGCCTCGGCGGCGGCCAGCAGATCGGAGACCTCCTGGGCCAGTACCTTCTCCTTGTCCGTCAGCCGCGCGTACGACATGGCCTTGCGTTTGGAGGCGTTCGCCCGCAGCTTCGTCCCATCCAGCGCGACCTGTCCAAGCGTGACCATCCCGGCGGCCTGGCACAACGCCAACGCCTGCAAGAACAGGTTGCCCAGCGCGGCCAGGTGCCTCTTGCGAAACCTGGCGATCGCGCGGTAGTCCGGGGCCGCCCCGGCCGCCAACCACCGGAAAGCGACGATGTCGGTGCAGGCCTTCTCGATCCCGCGGGAGGAGCGCACCCCCGTGGTGTAGCCGAAGATCAGCAACCGCACCATCAACCGCGGATCGTACGGCGGGGCCCCGCGCCCCTCCTGGTAGGAGACGTAGATCCGCGATAAATCCAGGTGCTCATCGACCAGATCCGCCACGAACCGTGCCAGATGATCGGCCGGAAGCCAGTCATCCAGCGACGGCGGCAGCAACAACCCCTGGCCCGGGTCGAACGCCCGAAATGTCTTGCCTGCGCCCACCGGCTCGACCTCGCCCTGCCGGTCAGCCCGCACGACGCGGAACTCCTCGGCGGCGAACAACCCTTCCTCGCCCATGACGACAATTATCCCGCCGAACCCGCCCCATCAGCGGACCTGAACTGGCGTGTTACTGACCCACGCTCCTAGGTGGACAGCACCTCGAAGGTCAGGCCGCCGCGCTCGACACGCTCGAGTAGTGCCTCCCCCATCGCCTGGGCGGTGGTGAGCTGTCCCGAGAGCGCGGGAAGATCGTCGAAGGCCAGACACAGGGCCGACTCCGCGATCATCATGGCCGTCTCGGTGTACCCGGGGTCGCCGCCGCACACCCGGGTGACCACCCGCCGCCCGCCCGCCAACGCCACGAAGGTCACGTCGAACGACGACCGGGCGCGGCGGGACTCACTGGGCCCGGCACCACGGTCGATCCGCTTGAGCATCTGCGACCTGATGGGGCCGATCTGGGCACCCACGGTCAGCGCCCCGACCCCGACCATGCCCGCCGTCGCGGTCAACGGCGACTTGACCGAGGCGTAGTGCGCGTAGGTGAAGTCCGGGCCGTAGCTCTCCAGCGCGGCCGCGGACCGCAACACGATCTGCGGGTCGATCGTGGGCAGCGGCACCAGCCAGCGGCCGAGAACGCTGTCGTGGTGCGGCTTGCCCGTCACCGACTTGATCCGCCGCCCCTCGACCCTGCCCTCCTTCTTGCGCCGCGCCTTCGCCGTGCGTCCGGCCTCACGGAGTCGGGCGAACTGGCCGATGGCCGAGTGGAAGGTGCCGCCGGAGAACTGGGCGTCGGCGTGGACCGCACCGTAGACCGCCACCGGCACACCCTCGGGTACCTGCTTCATCGTGTAGAACACCCCCATGTCGTGGGGGATGGAGTCGAACCCGCACGCGTGGATGATCCGTGCGCCGGAGGCCACGGCCTTGTCGTGGTACTCGAGGTACATGCGGTCGGCGAACTCGGGCTCGCCCGTCAGGTCCACGTAGTCGGTCCCGGCCTCGGCGCACGCGGCGACGAGCGGCTCGCCGTACTCGAGGTACGGCCCGACGGTGGTGATGACGACCCGGGCCGCGCGGGCCATGTCCGCCAGCGAGCCCGGATCCTCGGTGTCCGCCACCACGACCCCCGGGGCCGGGACGTCGGGCATCTCGGCGGCGAGGCGGGCGGCGAGCGCGTCGAGCTTGGTCCGGTTCCGACCCGCCACGGCCCACGACCCACCCTCGGGCAGGTTCCGCAGCAGATAGTCGGCCACCAGACCACCGGTGAATCCGGTCGCCCCGTAGAGGACGATGTCGAACGGCCTGGCGGCCTTCTCGGACGCGGACACGGGCTGGGTGCTGGATTCGCTCACCCCACGGTTCTACCGCATCTCGCGCCACCGACGGATGGGCCGGTGAGTAGATGGTCAGACCGCACGGCCACCATGTCTATTCTCGGTTCACTCCAGACCCATGAGTGACTTCTGTCATATCGGCCAGAAAGGTGAACGAACGCCTAAGTAGTTGTGCAAAACTTCACCTATGCGTGCGATCATCCGGGTCGCCGCAGCTCATCCCGCCGAGCGGGATACCAACCTTAGGAGAACCCTATGGACCTGACTGGTTCGATCGGCGAAGCATTCGCACCCCTCAGCACCGAGTTGATCGGAAGCGCCGACCCCGTCGGCTCGTCCTTCGTCGACACCCTGTCGGCCGCGCTGTTCATCGGCCCGAACCTGCTCCTGAGCTTCATCGGCGACCTCGGCGCCGACCTCGGCAGCACCGGCAGCCTCTTCGGCGACAATGGCATGAACCTCCCGCTCTGACGTTCGCGGCAAAAACGAGGGCCCGCCGGGATCACTCCCGGCGGGCCCTTCGCTGTAGCCGCGGCGTGCGGATCAGACCTTGACCACCGCATCCAACGCGGAGAGGAAAAGCCCGAGCCCGTCGTCGGACGGCCCGGTCAGCGGGTCGATGGCGTGCTCGGGGTGCGGCATGAGGCCGACCACACGCCCGTCCCCGGAGCTGATCCCGGCGATGTTGTTAGTGGAACCGTTGGGGGCGTCGGAGGCGAAGCGGAAGACCACGCGGCCCTCGGCCTCGAGCTGCTCGATGGTCTCGGGCGTGGCCATGTACCGGCCCTCTCCGGACTTCAGCGGGATGAGGATCTCCGCCCCCTCCTCGAACCGGCTGGTCCACGCGGTGCCGGTGTTCTCCACTCGCAGCCACTCGTCACGGCAGATGAAGTGCATGTCGCGGTTGCGCCCCATGGCGCCGGGGAGCAGCCCGGCCTCGCACAGGATCTGGAAGCCGTTGCAGATGCCCAGGACCGGCATGCCGCCGCGGGCCGCCGTGATGACCTCGCCCATGACGGGGGCCATCGAGGCGATCGCGCCGCAGCGGAGGTAATCGCCGTAGGAGAAACCGCCGGGGACCACCACCGCGTCGACGCCCTGGAGGTCCGCGTCGTCATGCCACAGCGAGACCGCCTGCGCGCCGGACCTGGTGATGGCGCGTGAGGCGTCGATGTCGTCGAGCGTGCCGGGGAAGGTGATGACGCCGATCCGTGCGGTCACGAGGCCGCCTCCGCGGTGTCCACGCGGACGACCTTCCAGTCCTCGATCACCGTGTTGGCCAGCAGCGACGAGGCGATCTCCTCGAGCTCGGCGTCCGACACGCCGTCGGCGACCTCGAGCTCGAACCGCTTGCCCTGACGGACGTCGGTGACGCCCGGGTGGCCGAGACGGCCCAGGGCCCGGTGGATGGCCTGGCCCTGCGGATCGAGGATCTCGGCCTTGGGCATGACTTCGACGACGACTCGGGCCACGGTGGATCTCCTCGATCGGTTGAAACGCGGGGCGGACCCGGACCTGCCGGGGCTCGACTGCCGATCCTACCCGGACTCGGCGGGGCCACCGAACGGCTCACGCAGCGGGGGATCGCGCCCCTCGCTCAGGCCGCGGAGGCCAATGCGACCGCCGGCCACTCATAGCGGCCGGTGACGGCTCCGTGCTCCCCGGTCACCCGGTCCACCGCGTCCAGCAGCGCCGACCGCGGCGCCCGGCGCGAGAGCTGCGTGGCGGAGACGTTGACGCGCACCAGCCCTCCGGCCGCCGCTGTCCGACACGCCGCGGTGACGAGGGCCCGGCACCACCAGGCATCGGCGAGGAACCCCTCCCCGATCGACAGCGCACGGCCACGCTCCGTGGTCCCGCGGACCACGTCGTGGACGCCGGTGAGAGAGGCACAGACCCGGAAGCCCGCCCCGGGCAACGCCTCGAGACAGCCCGGCGACGCGTTCCACCGCGGTGGGGCGAACAGCCGCGTCCGAAGACCCATGTCGGCCATGATCCGGTCCGCGGCGGCCAGACGGACGGCCGCCTCCGCGGGTCCGATGGAGGCGAACTCGGGCCTGCGCGGTCGGGTCGCGGCCTCGTCGTAGCCGCCCAACACGATCGAGTCACCCCGCTCGCGACGGTGGCGTAGCCAGCCCTGCGTGGCCCTGTCCTCCGTCATCCGGTACTCGCGCCCCCGCCTCGGCGCGACGAGCAGCGAGACGGGCACCGACCGCCGCTCGAGTTCGCCGACCAGATCCACGGCACCCTCCAGCGTCGACTCCCGCAGGCCCGAGACGGAGACGATGAGGCGGGCGGTGGCCGGGCGCGGTGTCATGGAGCCCATCGTCGCAGCCGGTGATGACAGCGTGACGACGACGAGGTGTACGTCCGGTGTCCCGACCGGACGCGTGTCTTGACCGGAGGTGACGTCCCGGCCGGAGGTGACGCTCCGGGACGGGGTCAGACCGGGAGGACGTCCTCGATCGCCTCGGTGAGTTCGGGGGCACCGGGCTCCACCTTGGGGCGGAAGCGGCCCACGACCTCACCCGTCGGGGACAGCAGGAATTTCTCGAAGTTCCACTGCACGTCACCGGCCTCACCGTCTGCGTCGGCGACCGCGGTCAGTTCCGCGTACAGCGGGTGCCGGTCGGGGCCGTTGACGTCGACCTTGGCGGCCAGGGGGAAGGTGATGCCGTACTTCTCGGTGGTGAACTCCTTGATCGCGCCCTCGTCGCCGGGCTCCTGCCCCATGAACTGGTTGCACGGGAACCCCAGGACGAAGAACCCGCGGTCGCGGTAGTCGTCGGCCAGCTCCTGCAGACCCTCGTACTGCGGGGTGAGCCCGCACTCGCTCGCCACGTTGACCACCAGGACGGCGTGCCCCGCGTAGTCACCGAGTCGGGCCTGTTCGCCGTCGATGGTCGTGAAGGTGATGTCGTGAAGGCTGCTCATGTGAGCCAGCTTACGCGGTTGTCACCTTTGACATATCGTTGGGTTTTTACAACACTGCATTTCATGAGCCCAGTGCGACGGGGAGAAAAGCTCCCCATCTACAACCGGATCGCCGTCCTGCGGGCCGAGCACCGACTCAGCCGGGCCTCGCTCGCGGAACGGATCGAGGTCAACCCCCAGACCGTGGGGGCGCTCGAGCGGGGCGACCACTACCCCAGCCTGGATCTGGCCTTCCGCATCTGCGCGGTGTTCGACCTGCCGGTCGAGGCCGTCTTCTCCCGGGAGGAGTTCCAGCCGATGTCCACCGAGATCTACCGCCGCACACGAGAGGACACACCATGAACACCGCCACCGACCAGACCCTGACCTCCGCCGAGCGTCGCTACGAGAAGACCGTCGACCGGATCTCCGGCAGCCTGCTCTCATGGCGCACCCCGGAACGCCGCCGACTACTGGTCCGGTTGAACTGGGCATGCGTCGCGGCCATGGCGGCGATCGCCGTCGCCGAGTTCTTCTGGCTCCCGATCGTCATCGCCTGGCTGCCCATGACCGTGGCCATCTGCGCGGTGTGGACGATGCTGCGCACCGTCATCGACGTCAAGGACTCCGCGCCGCCGCGCTACCTCGACGAGTTCGAGACGCAGACCCTCCTGCACGCCAGATCCACCGCGCTGTCGGTGCTCGTGGGAATCTGCTTCGTGATCGGACTGGTGCTGGTGTTCGGCTCCACGATGGAACTCGGGGACGGCCACCGCCTCGCCTACGCGATGGGCGGACTCGCGGTCCTGGCGGTGTTCGTCGGGGGGATCATCCCCGCCGCCGCGATGGCCGCGACCATGGACCCCGCCGACCCCGACGACCGCTGACCAGGACTGACGAGGACGACCGCGCTCGAGCGTCTGCCGTCCTGAACGGCTGCGGGTCCGGCCCTATCCGGCGCCGGCCGTGCGGACCGTCCACGCGTACTCGAACGCGGTCTGGCGCCACCGCTCGTACCGTCCGGACACGCCCCCGTGGCCGGCGCTCATCTCGCAGCGCAACAGCACCGGGCGGTCCGCCGAGTCGGCCGAGGTCGACACCGCCCGGAGCCTGGCCACCCACTTGGCGGGCTCGACGTAGAGCACCCGGGTGTCGTTGAGCGAGGTCACCGCCAGGATCGCCGGGTAGTCCTTGGCCTCGACGTTCTCGTACGGCGCGTAGGAGGCCATGTAGTCGTAGACCTCCTCAGAGTGCAGCGGATCGCCCCACTCGTCCCACTCGATCACCGTCAGCGGGAGCTCCGGCATGAGGATCGAGGTGAGCGGATCGACGAACGGGACGACCGCCTGGATGCCGACGAACAATTCCGGCGCGAGGTTGGCCACAGCGCCCATGAGCAGGCCACCCGCGCTGCCGCCCTCCGCCACCAACCGGTCCGGGGCGGTGAGCCCGGAGTCGACCAGGTGCCGCGCGCAGTCGACGAAGTCCGTGAAGGTGTTCCGCTTGGTCAGGGTCTTGCCCTGCTCGTACCAGAGGCGCCCCATCTCACCGCCGCCCCGCACGTGCGCGACCGCGTAGGCCATCCCCCGGTCGAGCAGCGAGAGCCGGGCCACCGAGAAGGCGGGGTCGATGCTGGTCTCGTACGAACCGTAGCCGTACAGCAGGGTCGGAACCTGCTCGCCCGCGTCGATCCGGGCTGCGGTCTCCAGCGACATCACCAGGGAGATCGGCAGCTGGGTGCCGTCCCCGGCAGTGGCCCAGTCCCGGCGCTGCACGTACCCGGCCGGGTCGTAGCCGCCCAGCACCTCCTGCTCGCGCAACAGGGTCCGCTCCCCCGTGGCCAGCGCCAGGGAGTAGATGCGGCCCGGGGTGACGAACGAGCCGAACCCGAACCTCAGCACCGGTGCGTCCCACTCCGGGTTCGACCCCGGGCCGGAGGTGAACAGTTCCTCGTCGAACTCCACGGGAGTGAACCCGGAATACGCCTCCACACCCACGGTCGACGCGGGATCCAGCGGCATCAGGGAGAACCGGGGCAGCGCCTGCTCCCGGTACCCGAGCACCAGCACGCGGGCGAACGCGTCGACCCCCTCCACCCGCACGTCGTCGCGGTGCGGCACGAGCGGGTCCAGTTCGCGGAAGTCACGGTCGACCGGTCCGGCGGGCGCCTCGACCACGGCGAAGTTGGGCGACCCCGCGTTGTGGGTGATGAGGAAGCGATCCAAGCCGCCGACGACCGCGTGCTCGACGTCGTACTCGACGCCCTCCTCGCGAGGTCGTACGCACCAGAACTCGCCCGCCGGGTCGGCGGAGTCCAGGCACCACACCTCGGTGGTGATCTTGGACCCCGCGGCGATCTGCAGGTACTTCTCGCTGCGCGTCTCACCGACCCCGATCCAGTAGGACTCGTCGGGCTCGTGGAACACCTCGTCGTCGTCGTCCCGGGTCGTCCCCAGGCGGTGACGCCACACGGTGTCGGGGCGCCACGCCTCGTCGACCGTCACATAGAAGACGTACTGGCCGTCGCGGGACCAGGTGACCCCGGCAGCGATGCCGGAGATCTCCTCGTCCGGGGCCGTGTGGTCCGGGTCGAGGGAGCGGAACCGGAGGGTGTAGCGTTCGTCGCCCTCGGTGTCGGTGGCCCAGGCGAGGACGCGGCCGTCGTGGCTGACCGAGAACGCGCCGAGCGCGAAGTACTCGTGCCCCTCGGCCTCGGCGTTGCCGTCCAGCAACAGCTGCTCCCCGGGGAGCTCGACACCGGGCGAGACCTCAGGCGGGACCCACCCGGCCGGGTCGCCGGGATCCGCCACGAACTCCGGAGGCACGGGGACGCGGCAGTGCCGCGCGTAGGACAGGCCTTCCGATGTGCGGGAGAAGTACCACCAGCCGGCGGCCCGCACGGGAACCGACATGTCGGTCTCCTTGACGCGGGAACGGATCTCCTCGTAGACCTCGTCCTCGAGCGGCTTCTGCCCGGCCGTCATCGCGTCCGTGTACGCGTTCTCCGCCTCCAGGTACTCGCGGGTCGCCGGGGCGTCCTTGTCGCGCAGCCACTCGTAGTCGTCCACGAAGACGCGGCCGTGGTGCTCACGGCGGTGGGGGCGGCGCTCGGCCCGGGGAGGCTCTGGGACCTGCCGGCCATCGGTGGTGGTGTCGCTGTCGGTGGTGGTGTCGGTCCGGCTGCCGGTGGCGTCAGAGGCACTCATGCGGACTCACCGCCGAGCCACTCCGAGAACGTCAGACCGGAGATCCGCTCGTACGCCTCGATGTACCGTGCCCGGGTCGCGTCGACCACCTCCGGCGGTAGCGGGGGCGGCGGCGAGTCCGAGTCCCGGTCCCAGCCCGAGTCCGGGCCGGTGAGCCAGTCGCGCACGAACTGTTTGTCGAAGCTCGGCTGGACGCGGCCGGACTGGTACCCGTCCGCCGGCCAGTACCGGGAGGAGTCCGGGGTGAGCACCTCGTCGGCCAGGATCAGCTCGCCCCCGGACAGCCCGAACTCGAACTTCGTGTCCGCCAGCAGCACCCCACGGTCGGCGGCCATCGCGGCCGCCCGCGCGTACACCTCCAGCGTGGCGGTCCGGAGTCGGCCGGCCAGCTCGTCGCCGACGATCCCGGAGAGCTGCTCGAACGAGATGTTCTCGTCATGGTCGCCCACCGCGGCCTTGGTGGCGGGCGTGAAGATCGGCTCCGGCAGCCGGCTGGCCTCGACGAGCCCCCCGGGGAGCTCGACACCGCACACCGACCCCGACTCGCGGTACTCGACCATCCCGGACCCGGTCAGGTACCCACGGGCGACACACTCGGCCTGCACCATGTCCAGGCGGCGCACGACCATCGCCCGGCCGAGCACCTCGGCGGGGATCCGATCGTCGTCCAGAGGCCCCGCGAGGTGGTTCGGCACCTCGAGGGCGTCGAAGAAGTAGGCGCTCATGGCGGTGAGCACACGGCCCTTGTCGGGAATCGGCGTGCCGAGCACATGGTCGTACGCCGAGATCCGGTCGGTGGCCACCAGGAGCAGCGTCTCGCCGTCGATCTCGTATAACTCGCGGACCTTCCCGGCGGCGAGATGGCGGTATGAGGAGAGCTCGGGTCGCATGGGGGCCAGCGTAGTCGGCGCCCCTGCGGCCGCCCCGCCGGACGAGCGGTATCGGCCCGGACCCAGGGGACCTCAGACCAACCGCGCGTCCAGCCACTCCCCGAGCGCCGCGTACGCCTGGTCCGCACACAGGTCGTTGAACAGTTCGTGCAGACCGCCCTCGAACTCCCGGTAGGTGATCTCCGGCCGCGGGTCGTGGTCCGATCCCGCGACCTGGGCGAACCGACGGGCGCCCGTCGGCGAGGTGATGGAGTCCGCCGACCCGTTGATCACCAGGGTCGGCAACCGCAGGGCGCTCGAGCGCTGCAGGAACTTCTGCCCGCCCGCGAGGAGGGTCCCGGCTGCCAGCGCCGGCACCCCCTTGTGGTGCACGAGCGGGTCGGAGGTGTAGTCCGCCACGTGCTCGGGAACGCGGGAGATCTCGTTCGGGTCCAGCTTCTCCACCGGGAGGAACGGCAGGAGGCGGGCGATCACCGGGGCCACCGCCCGGAGCGGCGCGGGTGTGCTCTCGCCCACGACGATGCCGGGAGAGGACAGGATCAGCCCCGCCAGGTCCCACGGACGCCGGAGAGCGGACTCCCCGGCGATCAACCCGCCCATCGAGTGCCCCATCAGCAGTCGCGGCAGGGACTCGGCCCCTCCGCCCCGCGGGGAGCGGCACCACTCCACGACGGCGTCGCGGACGGCCAGGTTGTCCCGGATGTGGGCCTCCGTCGCGACCCTGGCCCGCGGTCCGGGGGCGGTGCCGTGTCCCCGCAGGTCGTAGGAGACCACGCTGACCCCCCGGTCCACCAGGAACCGGATCGTCCGCCCGTAGCGACCGGAGTGCTCTCCGAAGCCGTGGACCAGGAGCAGCAGTGCCCGCGGCTCCTCGGCGTGGTGAAGTGTCGCCTGCAGGCCTTGTGTACCGGGGACGGGGATGATGGTCTCGCGCATGCGCCGAGACTAGCGCCCGGAGGCCGCCGGCCTCCCCCAAAGGTGCCAACCGGTTCTCCACCTCCGGCCTCAAGACCGGCGGCCGCGCGCGGACGAGCATGGAACCGGTCAGAGAATTCTGTCCGGACGCGGTCCGGACACCCACAGCGCAGGAGGTCCCCGTGGTTCCCACCACCCTCGCACCGGCGCCGGAGCCCACCTCCGGTCGCCGCGGCACCCGGCTCACTCGCCGGACTCGGCGTGCGGCCGCCGCGGCGCTCAGCGCGGT
>NZ_JAALEF010000190.1:0-2032 GCF_014145245.1 Dietzia sp. B44
CGCCGACCACAGGGCCGCCCGCCGCCCCCCGACGCCGAGAGCGTCGAGTGCCCCCGCAGTAGCCAGTGCCTCCATCTGCCGGACGGTCAACCCGGTGCGGCCGGCGAGGTCGGCGGCCGAGCGGTACGGGCCGTGAGTGTCGCGCTCGTCGGCGATCGCCGTGGCGAGATCGGTGCCGATGGCCCGCACGGACTCCAGGCCGAGACGCACCTCGGTGCCCCCGTTCTCACACGTGGCACCGCCGATCGAGCGGTTGACGCAGGGGCGGTGCACGGTGACGCCGTGCCTGCGGGCGTCGGCCACGAGGGACTGCGGTGAGTAGAACCCCATCGGCTGGCTGCGCAACAGCGCCGCACAGAAGACGGCCGGGTGGTGGCACTTGAACCACGCCGAGTAGTAGACGATCGCCGCGAAGGACTGGGAGTGGCTCTCGGGGAAGCCGTAGTTGGCGAACGCGCACATCTTCTCCCAGATCCGCTCCCCCACCTCGGGCCCGGTGACCGGTGTCCCGGGTGGGCTGGTGCCGATGCCGTGGAGGTCACGCATGCCCGCGAAGAACCTCTCCCGCAGCCGCGCCATCCGCTCGGGTGAGCGCTTGGCCCCCATCGCCCGGCGGAGCTGGTCCGCCTCCGCCCCGGTGAACCCGGCGATCTCGGTGGCGATCTGCATGAGCTGCTCCTGGAACAGCGGGATCCCCAGCGTCCGCCCCAGGGCCGCCTCGAGCGCGGGGTGGTCGAACACCACCTCCTCCCGCCCGTTGCGTCTACGGATGTAGGGGTGCACGGAGCCGCCCTGGATGGGGCCGGGGCGGATGAGCGCCACCTCCACCACGAGGTCGTAGAACGTCCGCGGCCGGAGTCTGGGCAGCGTGGCCATCTGCGCCCGCGACTCCACCTGGAACACCCCCACGGAATCGCCCCGGCACAGCATCTCGTAGACCTCGGGATCGGAGAGGTCCAGTCGGGCCAGGTCCACCTCGAGGTCCTTGTGCTCGGCCGCGAGGTCGATGGCGTGGTGTAGCGCCGTGAGCATCCCCAGCCCCAGCATGTCGAACTTGACCAGACCGACCGCCGCGCAGTCGTCCTTGTCCCACTGCAGGACCGTCCGCCCGGGCATGCGCGCCCATTCGACGGGCACCACGTCGGCCACCGGCCGGTCGCAGATCACCATGCCGCCGGAATGGATGCCGAGGTGCCGGGGCAGTCCGACGAGTCTGCGGGCCAGCGCCAGCACGTCGGCCGGGACGGTGTGCTCGGTGGCCTCCCGCTCGTGGTTCTTCAGACCCGACCACCGGTCGACGCTCTTGGACCATGCGTCCTGCTGCCCGGTGGAGTAACCGAGTGCCCGGGCCACGTCCCGCACGGCCGACCGCCCCCGGTAGGTGATGACATTGGCGACCTGCGCGGCATGGTCCCGCCCGTAGCGGGAGTAGACGTACTGGATGGCCTCCTCCCGACGACCGGACTCGATGTCCACGTCGATGTCGGGCGGACCGTCCCGCTCCGGGGACAGGAATCGCTCGAAGAGCAGGTGCGCGCCCACCGGGTCGACGTTGGTGATGCCGAGGGCGTAGCAGACCGCCGAGTTGGCGGCCGAGCCCCTGCCCTGGCAGAGGATGCCCTCCCTGCGACAGAACTCGACGATGTCGTGGACCACGAGGAAGTAGCCGGGGAACCCCAGTTCGGCGATCACCCCCAGCTCGCGGTGGATCTGGGCATAGGCCTCCGGTGCCGCCCCACGCGTCCCGTAGCGCCGCGCGGCCCCCGCATAGGTGAGTTCGGCGAGCCGACTGTCCTCCGTGTGTCCCTCGGGAACATCGAACGGTGGCAGCTCGGGGGCGATGAGCCGGAGGTCGAATGCGCACTCGCGACCCAGGCCCGCCGCGCCGGTGACGGCGGTCGGCCAGCGGTCGAACAACTCGGCCATCTCCTCCCCCGAGCGCAGGTACGCCCCGCCGGCCGGGGGCAGGTGCGCGGCATGGGTCTCCAGGGCGTCGCGGGCTCCGAGCGCCGCCATGACCGACGCCAGACGG
>NZ_JAALEF010000191.1:0-3585 GCF_014145245.1 Dietzia sp. B44
CGATCCCGCCTGGTCGGCGGCACGCACCCCGGCCTCACGAACCCGGATCGCCTCGGCCACCACCGCGACCCGCTCGAACGCCACCAGCGCCGCGGCCACAGGTCCCGACCCTGTAACCGACCCCGCGCCCGTACTCGATCCCGACCCCGTGCTCGATCCCGCCATCAGTCCCGCCCCCTCCGGGCCCGACAGTCCGGGCCGCTCGGGGATCCACGCTAGGGGCGCGGCCGCGCCGGATCCGGCCCGCGAGAGCGGTCGGTGGATAGATCGGACGACCATCCACAGGCTCAGTCCAGATCGGGTTGCTCGGCGTACCGGTTGCCGGCGTACATGCGCACCATCACCGCGACGAGCCCGACGCCGAACACCGCCATCCCGCCGAACAACAGCTCCTCCGGCATGCGCTGATCCGGACTTTCGGCGGCGCGCACGATCCCCACCTGCATCGCCACCAGCAGCGCCAGGGTGACCACCGTGATCAACCACAGATCCTCACGCAGCAGTCGCTCGAACCGGCGAAGCCTCGGCGCGGTGGCCGTCCACCACTCCTTGCGGGGTCCGTTGATGAGCTCGGTCGCGCGGAGGACAATGAGGGTGGTCAGCAGCGGGAGAGGCAGCACCAAAAGCAGGGGCAACAGCGCCGAGAACGCCAGAGCGCCGGCCTTGCTGGACCAGCCGTCCGGCTCACCGCCCGAGCCGAAGTGAACAGGGACCCGCTCCGGCAGGACCACCACCTGCCAGGCCAGCACCGCCAGCCAGACCACAACGGTGGCCACGACCAGAATCAGGATCCAGGGGCTCGTCGGTTCCTTCGGGAGCCCGCGGGCCTCGTCGGCAACCGAATTCGTCGTCGTCATCTAGTCGAGGCCTCGCGACCCTGCGGCGGTGCGGCGCACGCCTACCTCACCACCGTCACCCGCGAGGCGGCCTCGCGGGCCCGCTCGCGCGCGGTCTCCACGTCCTCGGCGGTGGCCACGGCCACGCCCATACGGCGGAACTCGCTGGCCGAGGGTTTGCCGAACAGTCGCAGGTCCGACTCCGGCACGGCGAGCGCGCGGGCCACACCCTCGAACCCGACCCCCTCGGCCGTCCCGCCAGCGGAGCCGTCCTGGCCGGCGCCGCCGATACCGGACCCGCCGTAGATCACCGCCGACGCGCCCGGGCTGGACATGGTGGTGACCACCGGCAGGCCCAGGACGGCCCGCGCGTGCATGTCGAACTCACTGAGCACCTGACTGCGCAGCGTCACCAGGCCGGTGTCGTGCGGCCGCGGGCTGACCTCGGAGAAGTAGACGTCCACGCCCTGCACGAACAGCTCCACCCCGAACACCCCGACCCCGCCGAGCGCGCCGGTCACACGCGCCGCCACCGAGCGCGCCGAGTCGTAGGCGTCCTGCGTCATGGCCTGAGGCTGCCAGGATTCGACGTAGTCGCCGCGTTCCTGGCGGTGACCGATCGGCTCGCAGAAGTCGGTCCGGATCTCCCCCGTCCGCGGGTCCACGCTGCGGACGGTGAGCAGGGTGATCTCGTACTCGAAGTCCACGAACGACTCCACGATCACGCGCGCCCCCGTCACCCGCGCACCGGACTGGGCGTAGGTCCACGCGGCCTCCACGTCCTCGGGGCCGTGGAGGGAGGACTGTCCCTTTCCCGACGACGACATCGTGGGCTTGACCAGGCACGGGAACCCGATCTGAGCGCACGCCTCCTGCAGCTCCTCGAGCGACGAGGCGAACGCATAGCGGCTCGTGGGCAGGCCCAGCTCCTCGGCTGCCAGCCGCCGGATGCCCTCGCGGTCCATGGTCAGCTGCACGGCCCGGGCGGTGGGCACGACACGGGCCAGCCCGTCCTGCTCGATCTGCGCCAGCGCGGCGGTGGCGATGGCCTCGATCTCCGGCAGGATCACCTGCGGCTTCTCGAGTTCCACCACCCGGCGCACCTCGCCCGAGTCGGTCATGTCGATCGTGTGGCTGCGGTGGGCGACCTGGTGGGCGGGGGCGCCCGCGTAGCGGTCCACCGCGATCACCTCGACCCCCAGGCGCTGCAGCGCGATCGTCACCTCCTTGCCCAGCTCGCCGGAGCCCAGCAGCATCACTCGGGTCGCGTCCGGGGTGCCCGGCGTGCCGAAGCGGTCGACGACTGGCGGGGCGAGGGGATCGTGCGCTGCGGTCATGGCGCCCACGCTAGTAGACCCCCGTCGCCGGCCTCTATCGCGTGCTCCCCCGCTCCCGCGGACCGGCAGAAGATAACGTGTGTGCAACGCCACACGAAAGGGCACACCTGTGACCACTGCCTCCTCCGGCCCACTGGCCGGCATCCGCGTCGTCGAACTCAACGGAATCGGCCCCGGCCCCCACGCGTGCATGATGCTCGCCGACCTGGGCGCCGACGTCGTAACCGTCATGCGCCCCGGTGAGCTCGCCAGGTCCGCCGACGGCTGGGCGCACATCACCCGGCGGGGCCGGACCGTGGTGGAGGCCGACCTCAAGAGCGAGGACGGGCTGGCGCAGGTCCGGGGCCTGATCGCCAAGGCCGACGTGCTGGTCGAGGGCTTCCGCCCCGGGGTCACCGAGCGCATGGGCCTCGGCCCCGACGAGTGCCTCGAGTCCAACCCGCGGCTCGTGTACGCGCGGATGACCGGCTGGGGCCAGCACGGCCCGCTCGCGCACACCGCCGGCCACGACCTCAACTACATCTCGCTCACCGGGCACCTCAACGCCACCGCCCGCAAGGGCGAGCGACCGGTTCCGCCGCTCAACCTGGTCGGCGACTTCGGCGGCGGGTCGATGTTCCTCATCCAGGGCATCCTCGCCGCGATCATCGAGCGCGCCACCTCCGGCAAGGGCCAGGTCATCGACACCGCCATGACCGACGGCGCCTCCGTGCTGGGCCAGTTCCAGTGGGCCATGCGCGCCCGCGACCAGTGGTCGGACGTTGCCGGGACCAACATGCTCGACACCGGCTTCCCGTTCTACGACGTCTACACCTGCTCGGACGGCAGGTTCATGGCCGTGGGGTGCCTCGAGCCCCAGTTCTACGCTGAGTTCGCGCGACTGCTGGGCATCGACGACGAGCGCATGCCCGGCCAGTTCGACATGGACCGCTGGGACGAGCTGCGCGAGATCATCGCCGGGAAGTTCGCCGAGAAGCCCCGCGACGAGTGGGCCGAGCTCTTCTACGGCACCGACGCCTGCACCACCCCGGTGTTGACCTACACCGAGGCGCTGTCCCATCCCCACATGACGGCGAGGGAGACCTTCGTCGAGGTCGGCGGGGACATGGGGCCGGCGCCCGCGCCGCGGTTCTCGCGTACTCCGGCGCCTGCCGTCCCGGCCGCGCCGCCGCGTGAGGTGACGTCGGTCGACCAGGTCTGGGCCTGAGCATGAGCGGGTCGGGGCCGGGAGCCACTCCTCACTCGCCGGGCAGTGGCTCCCGCACGCCGGGTTCAGGCTCCCGCACGCCGGGTTCGGGCTCCCGGGTGGCCGGGATGACCCTGGCCGTGGACCCCGCCTCGGCGGAGCCGCCGTTCCGCCAACTCAAGGGGCAGATAGTCGAGGGCGTCCGGCGTGGGGTGCTCACCGCAGG
>NZ_JAALEF010000192.1:0-2537 GCF_014145245.1 Dietzia sp. B44
CATCGGCGGCGCCGCGGTCAACGTGCTCCGGTCGGCCTACCGCGACCACGTGGCGCTCCTGGCCGCCCACGACGTGGCGTCCACGGTCGAGGACGAGCCGGTGCTGCCGTTCGCCGAGGTGGGTCGTCGCCTCGCCGATCTCGCGGACGCCGCGCTGACCGCCGCGCTCGCGGTGGCGGTCTCCACGGTGTACCCGGATTCGCCCATGCCCTGTCGCCTCGGCGTGGTGGCCATGGGCAAGGGCGGGGCCCGCGAACTCAACTACATCTCCGACGTGGACATCATCTTCGTCTCCGAACCCGCGGACGCCAAGACCGGTCGGGTGGCCGGGGAGATGATGCGCATCGGCTCGATGGCCTTCTTCGAGGTGGACGCCGCCCTGCGACCCGAGGGCAAGTCCGGAGAGCTGGTGCGGACGCTGGAGTCGCACGAGGCCTATTACAGGCGGTGGGCCAAGACGTGGGAGTTCCAGGCGCAGCTCAAGGCCCGGCCGATGACCGGCGACCTGGCCCTGGCCACCGAGTACTACGACACCGTGCACCCGCTGGTGTGGACGGCCTCCGAGCGGGACGACTTCGTGCACGACGTCCAGGCCATGCGCCGGCGGGTGGAGGAGAACGTCCCCGAGCCGCTCCGGGAGCGCGAGCTCAAGCTCGGGCGTGGGGGCCTGCGCGACGTGGAGTTCGCGGTCCAGCTCCTGCAACTGGTGCACGGTCGCACGGACGAGGAGCTGCGTGTCGCCAGCACGGTGGACGCGCTCGGGGCGCTCCGGGCGGGGGGATACATCGCGCGGGAGGACGGCGCCAACCTGGTGGCCGCCTACGAGTTCCTGCGACTTCTCGAGCACCGTCTCCAGCTCCAGCGCTACAAGCGCACCCATCTGCTCCCGGAGGACGGCGACCGGGAGGCGTACCGCTGGCTCGCCCGCGCCGCCCACATCCGGCCCAGCAGTCGGCACGACGCCGCGGAGGTCCTGCTCCAGCAGCTCCGTCAGGTCCGCAGCCGGGTGCGCAGGCTCCATTCCAAGCTGTTCTACCGCCCGCTGCTGGACTCGATCGCCGCCTACGACGCGGAGGCCCTGTCCCTGAGCTCCGAGGCGATGGAGCGGCAGCTGGCGGCACTGGGGTTCGGCGCACCGCGCCACGCACTCGGGCACCTCCGGGCCCTGGCCGGGCAGAACAACCGCCGCGGCCGGATCCAGGCGCTGCTCCTGCCCGCCTTCATGGAATGGCTCGCCGACACCCCGGACCCGGACGCCGGGTTGCTGGCCTACCGCAAGCTGTGTGAGGAGCACCAGGACGTCACCTGGTTCCTGCGCATCCTGCGGGACGACAGCATCGTGGCGCGCCGCCTGGTGACGGTGCTGGGCACCTCCGCGTTCGTCTCCGAACTCCTGCTCCGCAACCCCGAGGTGATCCCGGAGCTGACCGACGGCGCCGAGGGGCCCGTGCTCGTGGCCTCCAAGGTCTCCGACATCGCCTCCGCGCTGTCCGCCTCGGCGTCCCGTCACCGCACCCCCGAGAAGGTCATCGCCGCGGCGAGGTCGCTACGCCGGGCCGAGCTGGCCCGGATCGGCGCCGCGGACGTCCTGGGGTTGGTCTCCGTGCCGGAGGTCGGCAAGCGCCTGTCCGCCGTGTGGCGGGCGGTGCTCGAGGCGTCCCTCGCGGCCGTGATGAGGGACATGGCCCCCGAGGGCCAGGCGCCGCCGGCCCGACTCGCGTACATCGGGATGGGGCGGCTCGGCGGGGACGAGTTGTCGTACGGATCCGATGCGGACGTGATGATCGTGTGCGATCCGGTGGAGGGCGTCGCCGAGGACGTCGCCGTCCGGTGGGCCGTCCAGGTGGCCGAACGGGTGGGCAGGCTGCTCTCCTCGCCGTCGTCGGACCCCCCGCTCGACCTCGACGCCGACCTTCGACCGGAGGGCCGCAACGGACCACTGGTACGGACGCTTGCGTCCTACCGCGCCTACTACTCCAAGTGGGCCGAGACGTGGGAGCTGCAGGCCCTGCTCCGGGCCGCGTTCGCGGCGGGGGATCGCGACCTGGGCCTGGACTTCCTGCACATGATCGACGAGTTCCGTTACCCGGCGGACGGGGTGCCGCCCAAGGTGGTGCAGGAGATCCGGCGGATGAAGGCGCGGATCGACACCGAGCGTCTGCCCAGAGGGGCCGACCCGGCCACGCACACCAAGCTCGGGCGCGGTGGTCTGGCGGACGTCGAGTGGTGCGCGCAGTTGCTCACGATGCAGCACGCGGCGCGGGTGCCGGGCCTGCACACCACCTCCACCCTGGAGGCGCTCGAGGCCGCGGCCGCCGCGGAGTTGCTCTCGGAGGGCGAGCGTGAGGCGCTGGTGCAGTCGTGGCTCATGGCCGCCCGCGCCCGCAACGCCCTGGTCCTGGCCCGCGGCAAGGCGGTCGACCAACTCCCCGGTCAGGGCAAGATCCTGGCGGCCGTGGCCAGCATCTGCGCCGGGTCCTCCGACGGCGCGGAGTTCCTCAACCAGTACCTCCGGGTCACCCGCCACGGTCGCAAGG
>NZ_JAALEF010000193.1:0-2250 GCF_014145245.1 Dietzia sp. B44
CGGGGTGCGCGGCCGGCGCGGGCCCGTCCTTCCTGGGCGCCTGCCTGGGCGCGGACGACGAGGAGGCCTGGGAGTCGGACTGATCCGAGTCCGATCCCTTGCCGCCGCGCTTGCGGCCGCGGCGGGAGCCGGGCTCGTCGGCGTTGTGCGACTCGGTGTGGACGGGGTCGGCGTGCACGATCAGGCCACGGCCCTGGCAGTGCTCGCAGGGCGTGGAGAACGCCTCGACGAGACCCGTGCCCAGCTTCTTGCGGGTGAGCTGGACCAGCCCCAGCGAGGTGACCTCGGAGACCTGGTGACGGGTGCGGTCGCGCCCCAGTGCCTCGGTGAGCCGCCGCAGCACGAGGTCGCGGTTGGCCTCGAGCACCATGTCGATGAAGTCGATGATCACCATCCCGCCCACGTCGCGCAGGCGCAGCTGGCGGACGATCTCCTCGGCCGCCTCGAGGTTGTTCTTGGTGACGGTCTCCTCGAGGTTGCCACCCGAGCCGGTGTACTTGCCGGTGTTGACGTCGATGACCGTCATGGCCTCGGTGCGGTCGATCACGAGCGAGCCACCGGAGGGCAGCCACACCTTGCGGTCGAGCGCCTTGGCCAGTTGCTCGTCCACGCGGTGGGTGGCGAACACGTCGACGTCGGGGTTGTCGTACCGCTCGAGCCGCTCGGTCATCTCCGGTGCGACCCTCGAGACGTAGTCGTGCACGGTGTCCCACGAGGTGTCGCCCTGGATCACCAGCGACGAGAAATCCTCGTTGAACAGGTCGCGCACCACCTTGACCAGCAGGTCGGGCTCCTCGTACAGGGCGATCGGTGTGCCGGCACCCGCGGAGGTCCGCTTCGCGGAGGCCTCGGCGATCTCGGTCCACTGGGCGGCCAGTCGTTCGACGTCCCGGCCGATCTCCTCCTCGCTGACCCCCTCTGCCGCGGTCCGGATGATCACGCCCGAGCCCTCGGGGACGACGTCCTTGAGGATCGCCTTGAGTCGACGCCGCTCGGTGTCGGGGAGCTTGCGGGAGATGCCGGTGGAGTTGCCGTCGGGCACGTACACCAGGAACCGGCCGGCCAGCGAGATCTGCGTGGTCAGGCGGGCGCCCTTCTGGCCGATGGGGTCCTTGGTGACCTGCACCAGGACCATGTCGCCGGGCCTGAGCGCCTGTTCGATCCGCCGGGCCTTACCGCCGAGTCCGGCGGCCTCCCAGTTGACCTCCCCGGCGTACAGGACGCCGTTGCGACCGCGGCCGATGTCGACGAACGCGGCCTCCATGCTCGGGAGCACGTTCTGGACGCGGCCGAGGTAGACGTTGCCCACCATGGAGCGCGCGGACTCGGTGGTGACGAAGTGCTCCACCAGCACCTTGTCCTCCAGCACGCCGACCTGGGTCATGATCCCCTTGCCGTCGCCGCGCCTCTTCTCCCGGACCACCATCACGCGGTCGACGGACTCGCGACGGGCGAGGAACTCGGACTCGGAGAGGATGGGCTGGCGGCGGCGCCCGGCATCGCGTCCGTCGCGGCGGCGCTGGCGCTTGGCCTCGAGCCGGGTCGAACCGCTGATGCCCTGGACCTCGTCGTTCGACGAGCCCGAACCGGAGGCCTGTCCCCCACGCGCCGGTCGACGCCGCGGTTCGCGCTGCTCCTGGGCGTCCGTGTCGGTGGAGTCGTCGCCGGAGGCCTGGGTGTCGTCGTTGCCCGAACCCCCTCCACGACGACGACGACGGCGACGCCGACGCGAGCCGGACGGTGACCCGTCGGAGTCGTCCGAGTCGTCATCCGAGGAGTCGTCCCCCGACCCGGACCGCCCCTCGGCGCGATCGGACGAGTCGGTGTCGGGACGGGAGTCGTCTCCGCCGGAACCCCCGCCGCCGGACTCGTCCCGGTCGTCCCGGTCGTCGGCGGCGTCGGACCCCTCCGGATCCCCGTCGGCCCGGTCGGTCTCGTTGTTCTGCTCGTCGATGTTCTCGCCACGTCCACGGCCGCGGCCACGACGGCCACGCCGGCGGCGACGCCCACCGCCGTCGCCGGTGTCGTTCTGGTCGTCGGAGGTGTCGGTGACGTCGGAGGCCTCCGTGGAATCAGTGGCCTCCGTGGAGTCGGCGGCGGTGTCGGAGCGCCCCCGGGTCCGCGAGTCATCCGTGGGCCCGGTGTCAGCGGCGTCGGTCCGGGCTCTGTCGGTCCGGGCGCTGTCGGTCCGGGCGCTGTCGGACGCCGCGGACCTCGTGCGCGCCGGGCGCTCCCGCTCGGCCTTGGCGG
>NZ_JAALEF010000194.1:0-2783 GCF_014145245.1 Dietzia sp. B44
GGGCGTCGTTCGTCCCTGGTCACGGCGTCGAACTGGCGCCCGGGCAGACCATCACCCCGGACCAGCCGGCGTTCTGGATGATCGGCGACCGGGTCCGACTGCTCTCACCGCACGGGTCCTCTCGCCCGCTGTTCTGCACGAACGACCGCGGCCACCCGTACGGGCGGTGTTGGCAGCTCGACCCGGACGGCGGCCTTGTGGAGCTGCGGCACAACAGCGTGGTCAACGACGTCTGGCACTCACTCTTCACGCAGACCGGGTCCACGACGTCGGCGTACACCGGCCTCTATGACCTCGCGCGGCGGATGGGCTGGATGACGACCTCCGGCGGGGTCTTCGTCCCCCCGCATTCCGGCGGCAGCCTCGCCGGCACCTATTCGACCACGATGCCGCTCTCCCCCCACGGTTCGAGTCCGGTGTGGGACGTGTGGGTGCATCCCGGGTACGTGCCCGGCAGCTGAGTAGCCTGGGGGTCCTGTGAACCCGGTCGAAAGGACCCCCGCCGTGCCGTTCCCCCTCGATGTCCCCGAGTCCGTCCTGCGCAGGCGCCGGAGCCAGAAGTGGGTGGCGTACCCGGAGGACGTCCTGCCGCTGTTCGTGGCGGAGACCGACGTCCTGCTGGCCCCGGCGATCCGGGAGCGTCTCGCCGCCGCCGTGGCCGACGGCGACACCGGGTACTTCGCGGAGATCGAGCGACTCGCCGGGGTGTGCGCCCGCTACTACTCCAGGTTCGGGTTCGACGTCCCGGAGGAGTCGGTGGTCCCCGTCAACGACGTCGGCGTGGGCGTCCGGGAATCACTCGCACGGATCCTGCCGGCCGGCAGCGGGGTGGTCTACACGCCGCCGGTCTACATGCCGTTCGGACCGTGGATCCGGCGCGTGGGGATGTCGCCCGTCGCGGTGCCACTGGTCGACCACGACGGCGAGGACCCGCGGCTGGACCTGGCGGGCATCGAGCGCGCCCTGGCCGACGGGGCCCGGGCCGTGCTCCTGAGCCACCCGCACAACCCCACGGGCGTCCTCCACTCCACGGCGGAGTTGGCCGGGCTCGCCGACCTGGCCGCACGATACGACGCCGTGGTGGTCTCCGACGAGATCTGGGCGCCCCTGACCATGCCCGGGGTCCGGTTTTCCTCGTTCCTGGCCGCCTCCGACACCGCCCGCGAGGTGGGCCTGGCCATCTCGTCGGCGTCCAAGGCGTTCAACCTCGCCGGCCTCAAGTGCGCGTTCGTGATCAACGGCAACCCGGAACGGTTCGAGGTGCGGCGCTCGGCACTGTCGGGCGCCGTGGGGCACTTCGGGGCGCTCGCCGCCGAGGCCGCGCTGACCGGGTCGCTGGACTGGCTGGAGAGCATGAACGCCGCACTGGCCGCGAACCTCGATCTGATGGACCGGCTCATGGCCGAGCATCTCCCCCGCGCCCGGTGGCGGCGGCCCGACGCCGGGTTCGTGGCGTGGCTGGACCTGCGCTCCTATCCCGGCCTCGGCGACGACCCCGCCGCGGCGTTCCTCGACGACGGCCGCGTGGCGCTGAGCAACGGCCCCGCCTTCGGCTCCCAGGGCAAGGGGTTCGCGCGCGTGAACTTCGCGTGCTCGGAGGAGCTCCTCACCGAGGCCTTCACACGGATGGGCCGCGTCGCCGCGGAGCGTGGCTGAGCACGGGGCACCGCACACCCACCTCACCCGGCTCACCCCGACTACCCCGCCTCCTCCTCCCGGGGGCGGGTGGGCCCGTGTCCACGGCGCCACAGGAACACCGTCATCGTGGCGGTCAGCACCACGGCCGCGTCCTGGTTGCGCATCTCCAGATCCATCGTCACCCGAGCTCTGGTCTCGTCCGGACTCACCTCCGTCACGTGTACCGAGCCGGTCACCGTGTCCCCCGGCCGGACAGGGGCCGTGAAGCGGAGACGGTCGAACCCCCGTCCGGCGATCACCGCCCACCTCGAGTAGACCGACTCGACGCAGAGCCGCTGGAGGACAGCCAGTGTGTGGATCCCGCTGGCCATCACACCGCCGTGGTGGCCGCCCGCGGCCGCCACGGGATCCGTGTGGAACCACTGCGGATCCCACTGCTGCGCGAAACCGACGATCTCCTCCTCCGTGAGGGTGAGATGCCCGAGCTCGAGACGATCACCCGGAGTCAGCTCGTCGGCGGTGACGATGGTGTCCACCCGATATCCCCTTCCATTCGACGACCGGCCTCCCGGGTAATTCCGCGACATCCGGATGCTCGCCTTTTCGGTCGGCACATTCCCGTCCGATCACCCGGCATTGTTCACGTTACTCAACATCAATACCGGTATGGCTATCCCCTTATTGTTGCCGTACTCTCTTTAGGCATACCTAACAAGCCCGGAGGGCAAATGGAGACGATCATTTCCGCACCCCTGTCGAGAGCATTACACGACTCGACGATGGCCGCGCACGAACAGGCGGAGAACGCCTCGTTCATCACCCGCCTGATGAACGGCGAGGGCACGCCGGAAGGTCTGGTGGCACTCCTGCGGCAGTCACTCCCCGTCTACGAGGCCCTCGAGGACGCCTGCCGCCGGGCCGGCACCGACCCACGCCTGTCGGCCATCCTCGATCCGCGCCTCGACCGGGCCGACGCCCTGCGTGCCGACCTGGAGTCGCACCGCGCCCAGGGGCGCACCTACGACCTCCTGGTCCCCGCCACCGAGGCCTACGCGGCCGAGCTGCACGCGTGTGCCACCGACCCCGCCGCCCTGATCGGGCACCACTACGTCCGCTACCTCGGCGACCTCTCGGGCGGGCAGATC
>NZ_JAALEF010000194.1:2858-6103 GCF_014145245.1 Dietzia sp. B44
CATCGAGACCGGTCTGAGCTTCTACGACTTCGACATCGCCAAGCCCAAGGTCTACAAGGACGACTACCGGGCCGCGCTCGACGCCCTCCCGCTGAGCGAGGCCGACCGCGGAGCCGCGCTGGCCGCCGCCACCCGGGCCTTCGAGCTCAACCACCGGATCTTCCTCGATCTGGAGGCCCAGGGCGTTCGCTGACCGCCCGCCCGGGCCACCCGACGAGAAGCGGCCCCGACACCCCGGGAGGGTGTCGGGGCCGCGCCCGTTCCGCGGGTGACCTACATCAGGCTGCCGAAGAGGTTCGTCATACCCGCGAGCGAACCGCCACCGACGTTTCCGGTGTCGTCATCGTCGTCGTCATCCCCACCGGTGGTGAAGGTGATCGGCGCGCTGAGCTCCCACGGCGCGTGGACCGCGCCGGAGGCCGCATAGGTGTAGATGCCGTAGCCGCCCGTCTCCGACTTCGCGTCGGCCGCGTCCTTCGAGACGGTGAGGGTGGTGGTGAAGCTGCCGTCGGGGCGCAGTTCGACGGCACCGGCGGCGGCGCCCCCGATGACGGCGTGGTTCTCCGCGGCGAGGACCCACTTCTGCTCGACCACCTTGCGCGCCGCCGAGGTCCCGCCCGCGGACGGCTTCCACGCGTCCTCGAACTTGCCGAACACCAGGTAGAACCCGGCGGGCTTTCCGGCCAGCGGCGGGCGGACACCCACCACGGACCGGTCGTCGAAGCCGGTGCCGGTGATGGTCACCTGGTGGCTGCCGTCCGCGGCGAGTGTGGTCTCGGAGAGCTGGATCTTCGGGGTCCCGACGGGCACCTGGGTCTCGTCCTCGGTCAGGTCGTAGGTGACCTGGAGGGGCAGCGGGCCCTTGAGATTCTGGTCTCCGCCACAGCCGGTGTTGTAGTAGTGCGGGTGCACTGACGCCGGCACGGCCGCCAGCCACTCGGGCGTCCACGCGCCCCAGACGTTCGGCGCGGTGCAGGTCCGGTCCTGGGTCCCACCGTTGTGCTGCACTCCCGCGTACCGGGGGGACAGGGTGATGGTGCCGTCCTCGGCCACCTGGGCGGCACCCGGCCCAAACGACAGGACGGTCGTGCGACCGGCGTTGACCTCGGGAGTGGGGTTGCCGTTCATGTCGTTCGCCGCGCCGATGGTGACATCGGCGTTGAGCGTTCCGGAACCGTCGGCGTTGACGGTCAGCTTCGGATCGGCCAGGGTCTCGTCGGGAGCGTTGAGATTCGCCGGGTAGGCGTTGAAGGTGATCTCGCCGTCCCAGTCGATGGTGACGGTGCCGTCCGTACCGCGGACGCCCTCACCGTCGGAGAACGTGATCGCGTTGGGGGTCGCCTGCTGGCCCCCGATCAGACTCACGGGCATCGAGGTGGCCGGGAACGCCGCAGGTGTGTATTCGGCCTGCGTTCCCCCCGAGACCGACCCCACGAGAGCCGACGCGTCACCCGAGGCGTCGAGGATCCGCCACGGCCCGAAGATGCCCTTCTGCGCGTATCCGCTGATGCCCCAGACGAACGAGGCGTCCGAGACGGTGCCCGGGGTGACGTCCTGCGCCTGGGCCGCCGGGGCGGCGACGACTCCGGCGAGCAACGCGAGCGTCGCCCCCAGCATCGTGCCCCGTCGGCCGGCGAGCGCGAGCCGGGATCGAGAAGTCTTCACATCAGTCCTTTCGTCGAACTGTCTGGTAGAACAGCACTGCCGCGAGCGCGAGCAATGCGGTCCCCACCCACCACTGCCATTGGTGGGTGGGGTCTCCGGCCTTCTGGGAGGCGGAAGTCTGGGCGTAGACCACGTCGGCGCCGTGGAGCGGCGAGTTGGCCGCCACCGGGATCGTCGCCTGGTCTGCGAGAGCGGTCGACGCCGCGGGCGCGGGGCCACCTGTGGAGGGACTCGCGGAGGACGCGGGGATCGAGGCGAGCGTGCCGCCCACGGTGCCGGCGGTCATCGGAGAGGTGGAGGTGTAGTACTCCTCGAAGTACTCCTCGAAGACCTCGTCGACGGGGACCCCCTCGGCGGCCGGGGATTCGGGCGACACGCCCGGGTCCGCCCCCTCCCGCGCCGCCCTCACCGCATCGGGCTGGAGCGGTTTCCACGCCTCGTCCATCCAGGCGGCCGCGGTGTCGGCGACGTCGTCGCCCGCAGCGCGGAGGACCTGTTCGACCGTGTTGTCGAGTACCTGCCCCACGATTCCTTTCGACCCACCCGAGCCTCCGGAATTCGGCATTTCCTCGGGGTCATCCGGATTCCAACTCACCGCTATCGGGAGGGCGGGTTTCGCGCTGTCGGAGGTCCCGGTGGAATACCAGAATCCTCCCGATCCGGCGTCAGCGGCAAAGTCGACGAATTCAGCGGGGAATGCTCCCCAGTCATTCCCGTCTCTCGTCTGGGGATTCTCTCCCGGCTTGACGGAATAGGGCACGCGGAGGTATTCGGGGGTCACGGAGAAACCCTTTTTCCCACCCAGTTCCACGCGATTCCGGGGGAGGTTCGCGACAACGACGGTGCGCGACGGGATCGGGACCGACACCTCGGGGTTGTCCTGGGAACTCCGTCGCCCACCCAGGGTCGCGGTGACGGTCGCCTTCGTGGGCGTGACGGTGAGGACCGGGTCGGTGACGCTGAGGAACACCAGGCCCGAGTAGTAGAGGACCGAGGCGGTGCCCCTCCACTCGATCTCGGCGGTGCCCGCCCCAGCGTCGACCGTCCCGGTGCCGTTGCCGAAGACCATCTCGAGTCCGCTGTACCTGCTCGAGGCGGCGTCACGGATCGGCGTTCCCGACTGGTCGGTCTGCGTGCCGGCCCAGGTGGCGGCCGCCGTGGCCCCGGTCGCGGATCGCTTCTCGATCGTGACGTCGCCCGACGTGGCTCTCCACGTCTGTTCGGTGATCGTCGCCCCGGACCCGGCGAGCGCCGACGAGCTGTCCCCGGCGGAGAGGAAGTTGAGCCCGGGGCCGTGGCTGGGCCCGGCACTCTGTCTGCTGAGCCCCCATCGGAACTCCGCATCGGTCAACTCGACCTCGGAGCCCTGTGCGTGCGCAGCCGGAGTGCCCAGGAGCACGCCGAAGGCGAGCACCAGTGTCAGCGCCAGGGCCGTTGCCCGGCGGTGGGTCGATCGCAGGTGACTGGTCATCGGGGCTCCTCGTGCTGGACGACGGTCGTGGGGTGGTGGTTCACGTCGTCCTCGTGGACGTCGTCGGGCCCGGCGGGACCGGCGGGACCGGCGGGACCGGCGGGCCCGG
>NZ_JAALEF010000195.1:0-13224 GCF_014145245.1 Dietzia sp. B44
TTCGGCCGGGTCCTCCACCGACACGGTCGCGCCGGCGTCGTGGACGGGGTCGATACCCGCGGCGGTGAGCTTGGCCAGCGCGCCGTCCGCCCGTGCGGCCCGCTCCCCCTCGCGCCAGACCTCCGAGGCCACGGCCAACACGCCGGCCTGTTCGGGGGTGAGGGTGATCTCCGGGAGCTCGTAACCCCGGGCGGGGATCCGGTACCCGGCCGGGGACCCCGGTGCGAGTGAGGCTCCCTGTTCGAGGGGGACGCCGACGTCGCGGAGTTCCCGCTTGTCCCGTTCGAACATCCTCAGGTAGGCGGCCTCGTTCTCGCAGTCGTCGTATCCCTGGACCATCCTGCGGATCTCGCCCGCGGACAGGTAGGCGCTGGTTGACCGCAGGCAGATGACGAGGTTGACCAGTCGTTGCGACTTGGAGGTGGACACGGGCAGGACGCTATCGCCCGAGCGCGGCGATGAGGTCGTCGACACGCGGGTCCTCCGCTGCGAACGGGTCGGTGAGAGCGACCGTGGGCAGGGTGCCGTCGGCGACCTTCAGATGCACCCAGTCCACCGTGTAGTCGCGTCCGGCCCCGGCGGCCGCGGAGATGAATCGACCTCGCAGTGCCGCGCGGGTGGTCTCCGGCGCGGAGTGCCGGGCCCTGTCGATCTCGGGGTCGTCCACGACCCGTGAGACCAGGCCGCGGCGCTCGAGCACCGAGTGCAACCCACGTCCCGGTCGGATGTCGTGGTAGGTCAGGTCGATCTGGGCGAGCCTGGGGTGATCGAGGTCGGCCCCGGTCCGGTCCTGTACCTGTCGGATCAGCCGGAGCTTCGCGGCCCAGTCGATGTCCGCGGCGATCGCGTCGTGGTCACCGGACTCGACCGCGTCGAGGACCCGTTCCCACAGGGCCACGCATCGCTCCACGACCGGGCGGTCGTCGCGCTCCCACCCGCCGCGAGCGAGGTGGCGGTGGACGGCGGCCAGGAACTCCCGCTGGATCTCCAGGGCGGTCATCGTGGTGCCGTCGGTGAGCCCGACCGGCCGGGTTCCGGTGAGGTCGCGGCTGATCTCCCTGATCGCGCGGACCGGGTGGGCGATCGCCATCGGACGCAGTTCGACGCCGGCCTCGAGCATCTCCAGCACGAGCCGGGTGCTGGCGATCTTGAGCAGTGTCGTGGTCTCGATCATGTTGGAGTCGCCCACGATCACGTGCATCCGCCTGAACCGGGTCGAGTCCGCGTGCGGCTCGTCACGGGTGTTGATGAGCGGCCGCGAACGCGTGGTGGCCGACGAGACGCCGTCCCACATGTGTTCGGCGCGCTGGGAGAAGCAGAATGTCGGACCCTCGTCCTCCGCGACGCCCACCCCGGCCGGGGTCCCGGGCAGGATCTTGCCCGCGCCGCAGATCAGTTGGCGGCTCACCAGGAACGGCAGCAGGGTGGTGGCCATGCTCCTGACCTGGGTCGAGCGGTCCAGAAGGTAGTTCTCGTGGGACCCGTAGGAGTTCCCGACCGTATCGGTGTTGTTCTTGAACAGGTAGACCTTGGCATCGATCCCCTCGGTCGCGAGCGACTGCTCGGCACGGACGGCGAGATCGTCGATGATCCGCTCCCCCGCCCTGTCGTGGGCCACGATCTGTTCCAGGCCGTCGCACTCCGCGGTCGCGTACTCGGGATGGGAGCCGACGTCCAGGTAGAGGCGGGACCCGTTCTCGAGGAACACGTTCGAGCTGCGCCACCGCTCGACGACGGGCCGGAAGAAGTACCGGGCGATCTCGTCGGGCCCGAGCGATCGCGAGCCCTCGCCACCGACGCTGGTGATCCCGAACTCCGTCTCGATCCCGACGATGCGACGGATCATGGCTGTCTACTGCCCGCCCTTCTGGACGTAGGACTTCACGAACTCCTCGGCGTTGGTCTCGAGGATGTCGTCGATCTCGTCGAGGAGGGAATCGGCGGACGAGGTCTGGGCGGTCTTGGCGACCTGCCCGGCCTCGTCGTCCGACTCGCCTGCGCCGCCGGCGCTCTTCTGGATCTGGGACATGGTGTGGGCTGCTCCTGTGTCGGTGTGGGCGGGGTGGACGGGGTGCTCAGTGGACAGGCGGGCCGTCGGGGCTGAGGAAGTCCGGGTGGGCGTCGCAGTGGGCCCGGGTCCCCGTGTACGGGTCGGCCAGGTCGACGTGACGGTGGTCGCCGCGGGAATCGACGACGACGACGTGATCCCATCCCGCGGCGTGGATGCGGTCGCCGAGCTCGGCCAGGAAGCGACCCCTGGCCCAGGCCCGCGTGGACTCGGGAGGGGTCGTGATCGCGGCCTCCACCTGTGCCTCGGTGACCAGTCTGCGCATGGCCCCCTTGCTCACGAGACGGTTGTAGAGTCCGCGGTCGGGGTCGATGTCGTGGTACTGGACGTCAATGAGGGCGAGTCGCGCGTGGTCCCATCCCAGCGAGTCCCGTGTCCGGAACCCCTCCAGGAGCCGGAGTTTGGCCGGCCAGTCGAGCCGGTCGGCGCATGACATCGGGTTCTGCTCGAGCGCGTCGAGGATCTCCCGCCACTCGGCCAGGACCTCGACGGCCCATCCGGGACGGCCCGTGCCGTCCCCGACGAGCGCGGAGACGCGGCCGAGGATCTCCCGCTGGAGGGCGATCCCCGTGAACTCCCGTCCGTCGGGCAGGGCGACGGTGGCGGTGAGGGTCGGGTCGTGGCTGATGATGTGCACCGCCTCGACCGGGTCGACCGGGACCAGGTCGGAGAAGTCGACTCCGGCCTCGATCGCGTCGAGCACGAGGCAGGTGGTGCCGATCTTGAGGTACGTGGCCAGCTCGGACATGGTCGCGTCGCCGATGATGACGTGGAGACGCCGCCATGTCTCATCCGGGGCGTGCGGCTCGTCGCGGGTGTTGATGATCCCGCGGCGCAGTGTGGTCTCGAGTCCGGTGAGGACCTCGATGTAGTCGGCACGCTGGGAGAGCTGGAAACCCGCCTCCTCGCCGGACTGGCCGAGGCCGACGCGACCGGCCCCGCAGTACACCTGGCGGGAGAGCAGATGCGGCGCCAGGCTCATCGTCAGGGCGTCGAAGTCGACGTCGCGACGCACGAGGTAGTTCTCGTGGGCGCCGTAGGACGCGCCCTTGCCGTCGACGTTGTTCTTGTAGAGCTTGAGCTCGGCGTTGCCCTCGACGGCGGACGACTCGCGGCCGGCCCGGTGCATGATCCGTTCCCCCGCCTTGTCCCAGATCACGGCGTCGATCGGCGAGTCCACCTCGGGCGACGAGTACTCGGGGTGCGCGTGGTCGACGTAGAAGCGTGCGCCGTTGGTCAGTACCCGGTTGGTCACCCCGAACTCGCTGGGGTCGTAGGCGCGGGCGGAGCCGAGATCGAACCCCCGGGCGTCGCGGAGGGGTGATTCGGACCCGTAGTCCCAGCGGGTCCCGTCGGTCGCCCCGGAACCCTCACTCGGGTCGGTGTAGGCCTTGACCACCTGGGTCGAGGTGACCACCGAACTGAGCAGCGGCTGGCCCACCGCGACTATCCCGAACTCGATCTCGGTCCCGATCACCCGGCCACGCATGCTCTCGCCGGACGTGGTCCGGACGGGCGGGGTCACCGGTCGTCCTCCCGGCTCGGGACGGTGACCTCGACCACGCGTTCACCGCGGACGCCCGTCAGACGCGCCCACTCCTGCGGGTTGGAGGTGTTGGGCAGGTCGGTGTTCTCCGCGAACTCCGCGTCGACGGCGTCGAGGAAGTCGTCGGTCGTCAGACCCTGCCCGGTGCCGTGCACGATGTCCTTGATCGCGAGCTTCTTGGCCCGGTCCACGATGTTGCGCAGCATCGCCCCGGAGGTCAGGTCCGCGAGGTACAGGGACGACCGGCGGCCCGATGCGTAGACCAGATGGACGTAGGTCGTGGACTCGTCCCTGGTGTAGAGCCGGTCGACGATGCGCGAGATGAGACCCCGGACGTGCTCGGCGCCATCGGTCGAACCGACCTCGTCCGGGTCGAAACGAAGGTCGGGGGTGATGTACTTGGCCAGGATGTCGGCCGCGGCGTCGGCGTCCGGCCGGTCGATGCGGATCTTGAGATCGAGACGCCCCGGTCGCAGGATCGCCGGGTCGATCATGTCCTCCCGGTTGGAGGCACCGATGACGATGACGTTGCGCAGGTCCTCCACGCCGTCGATCTCGGCGAGGAGCTGCGGGACGATCGTGGTCTCCATGTCCGAGGAGATGCCCGACCCGCGGGTGCGGAAGATCGAGTCCATCTCGTCGAAGAAGACGATCACCGGGTTGCCCTCGGTCGCCTTCTCCCGCGCCCGCTCGAAGATCGACCGGATGTGTCGCTCGGTCTCTCCCACGTACTTGTTGAGCAGTTCCGGGCCCTTGATGGAGAGGAAGTACGAGTTGGGGTACCGGCCGTCGGTGACGTCCTGTCCGCGCGACTTCGCGGAGGCCAGCGCCAGCGAGTGCGCGACCGCCTTGGCGATCAGGGTCTTTCCGCACCCGGGAGGGCCGTAGAGGAGGACGCCCTTGGGCGGGGAGAGATGGAACTCGCGGTACAGGTCGTGATGGATGAAGGGCAGTTCGATGGCGTCACGGATCTGCTCGATCTGGGGGCCGAGACCGCCGATGTCGGAGTACTCGACCATCGGGATCTCCTCGAGCAGGAGCTCGTCGACCTCGGCCTTGGGCACGACCTCGAACGCCACGCCGGCCTTGGGGTCCACCAGGACCGCGTCGCCCGGGCGCACCGGAGCCGGGTGATCGGCGGTCCGCCCGCCGCGCAGGCCGGTCGCCAGATGCACGACGTGCTCCTCGTCGTTGCCCATCACCACGCGGGCCCGCACGCCGTCGGCCAGGACGTCCCGGAAGACGGCGGTCACGCCCGTGACCGGGAGTCCGGTGCAGGCCTCGATGACGGTCATGGCCTCGTTGAGCCGGACGGTGGCCCCCGCCGAGAGGACGGAGGCGTCGACCCCGGGCGCGAGAGTGAGCCGCATCCGCCGACCGGCGGCCATGACCTCGGCGGTCTCGGCGTCCGTCGGTTCCTGCAGCACGATCCCGTAGGTGCTGGGCGGTGTGCCGAGGCGCTCGACCTCGCCCTTGAGGGCCTCCAGCTGATCACGGGAGTCCTTGAGGAGCTCGGCGAGCCTGACGTTGCGGGCGCCGAGGGCGTCGATCTTGACCGACTTCTCGCGGTCCGTGCGGGCCCCCTCGTCGACCGCCCTGCGCAGCCGCGCGAGCTCGACCCGGTCCAGCGTCACGCTGTCGCCGCCCCGCTCGTCCGGGGAACGTCCCTCGGTCACCTCGATCACCTGCCCTCCGACTCTCGGACGACACCCTCGTCGTCGTCGCCTCCACCCTATCGCCGGGGTGAGTGGCCGCGTGAGGGGCGGGTGAGTGCGACTCCTCGGGCCGAACTCAGTGCTTGCCGGCCCGGCGCCTGGGCTTGAGCGTGGTCACGCCCTCCGCGAGTCGACGGGCGGTGACCAGGAACGCGGTGTGGCCCTGGATGCGGTGCTCGGGGCGGACGGCCAGGCCCACCACGTGCCACCCGCGGTTGATCGACTCCCACGCCCGGGGTTCGGTCCAGCACTCCTGGCGCCGGAGCGCCTCCACGACGTCCGACATCTGGGTGGTGGTGGCCACGTACACCACCAGGACCCCCCCGGGCACCAGCACGTCGCTCACCGTGGGCAGGCACTCCCAGGGCGCGAGCATGTCCAGCACCACCCGGTCGACCTGTCCGCCCAGGGCCTCGACCGACGTCTCCGCCAGGTCGGCGACCCGCAGGTCCCAGTTCTCGGGGTGTTCGCCGTAGAAGGTCCGGACGTTGCGCTCGGCGTGCTCGGCGTGGTCCTCGCGGATCTCGTACGACAACACCCGGCCCCCGGGGCCCACCGCACGCAGCAGCGAACAGGTCAGGGCGCCGGAACCCGCGCCCGCCTCGAGCACCCGTGCGCCGGGGAACACGTCGCCCTCGTGGACGATCTGTGCGGCGTCCTTGGGGTAGATGACCTGGGCGCCGCGCGGCATCGACAGGACGTAGTCGGTGAGCAGCGGACGTAGCGCCAGGTAGTCGGCATCCCCGGACGACCTGACGATCGACCCCTCCGGGGTACCGATCAGGTCGTCGTGGCGGACGGCGCCGTGGTGGGTGAAGAACTCGGCTCCCTCGACCAGGACGACGGTGTACTTGCGTCCCTTGGTGTCGGTGAGCTGGACGCGGTCGCCGATGACGAACGGGCCGGATCGCTGCACAGTGGACCTCCAGGGGACGGCGGCCGGTTGTCCGACCGGTTGTCTACCCTGCCAGGTGTGACGGATCCCCTGGAAATCGGACGCACTGGCTCCCCGGCCGGTCCGGAGGGCGTGCCCCCGCCGGAGCGCAGGCCCCTGGCGTTGTCGGCGTCGCGGGCGGCGGACTTCCGGCAGTGCCCGCTGCTCTACCGGCTCAAGGCGATCGACCGGATCCCGGAGCCGAAGACCCGCGCCCAGGTCCTGGGTACCGTCGTCCACTCGGTGCTCGAGGACCTGTACGCACTGGAGCAGTCGGAGCGCGCCCCGGAGCGCGCCGCGGAGCTGGTCCCCGCCGCGGTGGAGCACTTCTACGCGGTCGGCGGCGGCGCCGAGGTGGTGCCGCTCTCCGACCGGGCGGAGTTCCAGACGGAGGTCGCCGCGTTGGTGTCCGCGCTCTACGGTGTCGAGGATCCCCGGCGCTTCTCCCCCGCCGCGTGTGAGCAGTACCTCGTCACCTCGACCGCGTCCGGTACCCCGCTCCACGGGTACCTGGACCGGGTCGACGTGGCGCCGACCGGTGAGGTCAGGGTGGTCGACTACAAGACGGGTAAGCCACCACATCCGCGTTACCAGACTCAGGCGATGTTCCAGATGCGGTTCTACGCCCTGATGTACCAGCAGATCCACGGGGTGATGCCGGCACAACTCAAGCTGATCTATCTCAGGAACGGCAGCTGGCTGACCCTCTCCCCCGATCTCGCCACGCTCGTGGAGACCGAGACCGAGCTCGACTCACTGTGGGCGGAGATAGAGCGGGCGGGTGAGTCCGGGATCTTCCCCCCGCGCACCTCCCGGCTGTGCGACTGGTGCAACCACCAGGCGTTGTGCCCGGCGTTCGGGGGTACCCCGCCGGAGTACCCGGGATGGCCGGGGCGTCGCGTGATACCTCTCGATCCGGGGACGCCCGATGCGGGACACGCCGGACCGAGGAGCACATGATGACGCAGGCCTACTTCGAGCCGTTGGGCACGGATGACGGCTGGGAAGTGTTCCGGGCGACCCCGCACACGGTGAGCGCCTGGGGCCCGGATCTGCAGCACGGGTCTCCGCCCTCGGCCGTCCTCACCCGCGCCATGGATCGCCTCGAGCGGACGGAGACGACGAGGATCGCCCGGGTCACGGTGGACCTGCTGGGCCCGGTGCCGCTGGGCGAGGTCCGTACCCGGGCCCGCGTCGTCCGTCCCGGTCGCCGGATCCAGCTGCTGGAGTCGGAACTGGAAGCGGGGGGTCGGATCGTCGCCCGGGCGAGTGCCTGGCGGATGGCCGTCGGCGACACCGCCGAGGTCGAGCAGTCGGCCGACCGTCCGCGCGAGCTCCCGGAGGTGGATCGCGACAGCGGCTTCTTCGACCGGTGGACCAGTGGCTACATCGACTCGCTGGAGATCCGCGGTGCGGGCGACGGGGTCGTCTGGGCCCGTCCCACCCTCCCCCTGGTCTCCGGGGAGGAGATGACTCCGGCGGAACGGGTCATGTCGGTGGCCGACATCGCGAACGGCGTCGGGGCCGTTCTCGAACCCGACGAATGGCGGTTCCTCAACACCGATCTGGTCACCCACCTGCACCGGCGGCCCGTCGGCGAGTGGATCGGGGTCACCGCGGACGCGTCGATCGGCCCCGACGGCGTCGGGGCCACGTCCGGGACCCTGTACGACGAGGTGGGAGCCATCGGCCACACGCTGCAGGCTCTGCTCGTCGAGCGGGCCTGAGCCGACAGGGTGTCCAGGCGTGCCGCACGCCTCCACACCCCCCGGACAGCGGGGCGTCACCCCATGCGGCAGGACCGGATGTCCGTGGCGATGACCGCCTTGGCGCCGGCCGCGACGAGCTCGTCCATGATCGAGTTGACCTTCTTGCGGGGCACCATCGACCGGACCGCCACCCAGGCAGGATCGGCCATCGGGGAGACGGTGGGTGACTCGATGCCAGGGGTGATGGCCGAGACCGACTCCAGGAGCTCCTTGGGGCAGTCGTAGTCCAACATCATGTACTGCTGGGCAAACACGACGCCCTGCAGGCGGGCCCTCATCTGTGCCATCGCAGGGGTCGTCTCGGCGCCGGCACGGGAGATCAGCACACCCATCGAGTCGCACAGGACGTCGCCGAACGCCTCCAGGCCGTGCACCTTGAGCGTCCGACCCGAACCCACCACGTCGGCGATGCAGTCCGCCACCCCGAGCTGGATGGAGATCTCCACCGCGCCGTCCAGCCGGATGACCTCCGCTTCGATCCCCCGCTGTTCGAGATCGCGGCGGACGATGTTGGGGTACGACGTCGCGATTCGGGCCCCCGCCAGACGGTCCGTGGTCCACCCGGCACCGGAGGGGCCGGCGTAGCGGAAGGTGGAGTGTCCGAAGCCCAGGTCGAGCAGCTCGTCGACCTCCGCCATCGAGTCCATGCTCAGGTCCCTGCCGGTGATCCCCAGCTCGAGTCGCCCCGAGCCCACGTAGACGGCGATGTCCTTGGGTCGCAGGAAGAAGAACTCGACGTCGTTCTCACGGTCGATCAGTGTGAGGTCCTTGCTGCCCTCGGTCCGCCGGCGGTACCCCGCCTCGGACAGCATCTCGGAGGCGGACTCGGACAGGGCGCCCTTGTTGGGCACTGCGACACGCAGCATGATGGCGGCTCCAGTATTCGGTGCGGGAGGGGTGGTCGGGGTGGCGGTCAGAGATGCCGGTAGACGTCCTCGAGACTGAGTCCGCGCTTGAGCATCATGACCTGGGTCCAGTAGAGGAGCTGCGAGATTTCCTCGGCCAGCTCCTCGTCCGACTGGTACTCGGCGGCGATCCACACCTCGCCCGCCTCTTCGTTGACCTTCTTGCCGAGATGGTGCACGCCCTTGTCGAAGGCGGCGACGGTGCCGGAGCCCTCGGGTCGCGCGGCGATGCGCTCGGACAGCTCGGCGAACAGGGAGTCGAAGGTCTTCACGCGCCCGATTGTCCCACAGCCGCAGCCACGGGCGTGCCCGAGGTGAGGGCGACGAGACCGGACGCGTTCACGCCCGTGAGGCTCGGGTGGGTGTGTGCCCCGACCACGTCCGGTTGTCCGTCGGTCGACGGGACGTACAGGACCCGGCATCCCGCGGCGACCGCCGAGGTGGCGCCGGTGACCGAGTCCTCGACCGCCACGGCGGTGGTGGCCTCGACCCCGAGCCGCGAGCACGCCAGCAGGTAGGGGTCGGGTGCCGGCTTGGGGTCGGCCACCATGCACCCCGTCACCACCACATCGAACCGCGAACGGTCGATGAACTCCAGCGGCACCGCCGCGACGTCTGCGGTCGTGTTGGTCACCAGGGCGACCGGGGCGTTGGCCGAGGCGAGGTCCTCCAGCAGCTCCTCGGCCCCCGGCCGCCACCGCATATCGGACCGCATCAGCTCGGTGACCCGTGAGTTGAGCCGGAGGGCCAGTCGATCGAACTCGGCGCCCTCGATGGTGCGCCCGGTGTACTCGCCCAGGATCGCGAAGAACCCGGGGAGCGAGTTGCCCAGGGTCCGCTCGCGGGTCGCCTCGTCGAGCGGACGGCCCAGGTACTCGGCGAGCTCGTAGACGGCGATGTCCCACAATCGCTCGGTGTCGACGAGCGTGCCGTCCATGTCGAGACACACGGCGGCGGGGAGACGGGAGTACGAAATGCTGGTCACGGGCTACTGTCTACCGGACGACGGGCCACCGGGGGTACCGTGACCGGCCCCGTTGGTTCCTCCGTCAACCGCCGTTCAGTGGCAGTTCCCCGCAGAAACGAGGAATCGTTCGGTGTGGGTTGCGGAGGCGAACGGTGCGACCGACCCGGGGGCGAAGGTGGGTAGGGCGGACCTACTGGTGGTGATGGTGACCGCCAGCCGTCCGTGTCCGGTGAACACCCCGCCGACGCCCACTTCGGGTCCGGTCGACTGGACCGTGCGCACGCCCCTCGCGTCGGTATCGATGTTGTGCCACTCCACGGTGGCGGAGTTGAACGGGAAGAGGGTTGCCGAGAAGTCGAACGAGCCGACGGGCTGGTCGAGGTCCCTGGCGTTCGCGCTCAGTGCCTGGTGGAAGCGCTCGTCTCCGCCCAGCTTGCAGGTGGTGAAGGCGCCGAAGCGAATGGTGTGCTCGCCGCCCAGCGGGTACGGCATACGGACGTCCCAGGCCGGCGAGGGGTGCCACACCTGGGCCGAGGCCGCAGGCGCGAGTGCCACGGCTGCCCCTCCGGCGAGAAGGCTCGCCACACAGGTCAGGGCGGCTGATCGACGGAAGGTGGTCATATCTGGCTCCTCGCCGGCGCTCTCGGTGGACTGTCGCCGAGTTGGTCTCTCTCTGTTCATCGACCGGGCATCACAAGGTGTTAGCAGTGCGGTGCCCTGGTCAGACGTTGAAGTACTTGGCCTCCGGGTGGTAGAGCACGAACGCATCCGTGGACTGCTCGGGATGCAGCTGCAGTTCCTCCGACAGCTCGACCCCGATTCGCTCCGGCTCCAGCAGGTCCACCACGACCTTGCGGGACTCCAGGTCCGGGCACGCGCCGTAACCGAAGCTGTAGCGGGCTCCCCGGTACTTGAGGTCGAAGTAGTCGTGAATGGTGTCGGGGTCCTCGTCCGAGACAGCGCCCTCGGGCAGGCGCAGTTCGTCGCGCACCCGCCGGTGCCAGAACTCGGCCAGCGCCTCGGTGAGCTGGACCGACAGGCCGTGGACCTCGAGGTAGTCGCGGTAGTTGTCCGCCGCGAACAGCTCGTTGGCGAAGTCCGCGATCGGGGTCCCCATGGTGACGAGCTGGAAGGGCAGGACGTCGACGGTTCCCTCGGCCTCGCAACGCTCCTTGGAGGCCAGGAAATCCGGGATGCTCAGGAACCGTCCCCGCTGTTGGCGGGGGAAGGAGATCCGGTGCAGCACCTCCGCGTCCGGACGAGGCTCGGCCAGCACACAGATGTCCTCGCCGTCGGAGTAGGCCGGGAAGTACCCGTAGACCACAGCGGAGTGGGCCAGGATCCTCTCGGTGGTGAGACGGTCGATCCATGAACGCATGCGCGGCCGACCCTCGGTGGCGACCAGCTCGTCGTAATCGGGGCCGTCCCCGCTGCGCGTCCCGCGAAGTCCCCACTGCCCGAAGAACAGCGCACGCTCGTCGAGGTGACCGACGTAGTCGGCGACGGGGATGCCCTTGGCGATCCGTGTGCCCCAGAAGGGCGGGGTGGCGATCGGCTGGTCCGCCGCGACGTCCGACCTCGCCGGGACGACGACGGGCTCGGCCTCGGCGGCCCGTTTGGCGGCGATCCGCTCGCTGCGGGCCCGGCGCTCGCGCCGTTCGGCGGCCTTGGCCGACGCGTCCGAGGACTCGGACATGGGGACGCCGGTCCGCTTGGCCGCCATCACCTCGTCCATCAGGCGCAGTCCCTCGAACGCGTCGCGGGCGTAGAACACGTCGCCCTCGTACATCCCGGCGAGGTCCACCTCGACGTAGGCGCGCGTCAGGGCGGCACCACCCAGCAGGACCGGGAAGTCGCCGGCGATGCCCTCGGAGTTGAGCTCCGCGAGGTTGTCCTTCATCACCACGGTGGACTTGACCAGGAGGCCGGACATGCCGATCACGTCGGCCTTGTGCTCCCGGGCCGCCGAGATGATGTCCGCGATCGGCTGCTTGATGCCGATGTTGACCACGTCGTACCCGTTGTTGGACAGGATGATGTCCACCAGGTTCTTGCCGATGTCGTGGACGTCGCCCTTGACCGTCGCCAGGACGATGCGGCCCTTGCCGTCCTCGTCGCTCGCCTCCATGTGGGGTTCCAGATGGGCGACAGCGGTCTTCATGGTCTCGGCAGACTGCAGGACGAACGGCAGCTGCATCTGGCCCGAACCGAACAGTTCGCCGACCGTCTTCATGCCACTGAGCAGGTGGGTGTTGATGATCTCGAGCGGGGGGATCTCCTGCATCGCCGCGTCGAGATCGGCTTCGAGGCCCTTGCGCTCGCCGTCGACGATCCGCGCCGACAAGCGGTCCATGAGCGGCATCGCGGCGAGCTCGGCCGCTCTCGCGTCCTTGGTGCTCGCGGTGGACACACCGTCGAAGAGCTCCATGAACACCTGGAGCGGGTCGTACCCCTCCTTGCGGCGGTCGTAGACGAGGTCGAGCGCGACCTCCCGCTGGCGATCGTCGATCTTGCTCATGGGCAGGATCTTGGAGCTGTGCGCGATCGCGGTGTCCAGGCCGACCTGGATGCACTCGTGCAGGAACACGGAGTTGAGCACCTGGCGCGCGGCGGGATTGAGGCCGAACGAGATGTTGGACAGTCCCAACGTGGTGTGGATTCTCGGGTGCGATCGGGTGAGCCTGCGAATGGCCTCGATGGTCTCGATCCCGTCCCGTCGCACCTCCTCCTGGCCGGTGGAGATGGGGAAGGTCAGGCAGTCGATGATGATGTCGTCCTCGGCGATCCCCCAGTTCTCCGTGAGGTCGGCGATGATCCGCTCCGCGATCTCGACCTTGCGGTCCGCCGTGCGCGCCTGGCCCTCCTCGTCGATGGCCAGCCCGACCACCGCGGCGCCGTGGCGCGAGACCAGTTCCATGATCCTCTGGAATCGCGAGTCCGGTCCGGCCCCGTCCTCGTAGTTGACCGAGTTGACCGTGCACCGTCCGCCGAGGTGCTCCAGGCCCGTCCGGATGACCTCGGGTTCGGTCGAGTCGAGCATGATCGGCAGGGTCGAGGAGGTCGACAGCCGTCCGGCCAACTCGGCCATGTCCCCCGAGCCGTCCCGGCCGACGTAGTCCACGCAGAGGTCGATCATCTGCGCCCCGTCCCGCATCTGCTCCTTGGCGATGTCCATGCAGGTGTCCCAGTCGGCGGCGAGCATCGCGTCCCGGAACCGCTTGGACCCGTTGGCGTTGGTGCGCTCGCCGATCATGAGGATGCCGGCGTCGGCCCGCAGCGGCGTCGAGCTGTAGAGGGAGGCGACCGCGTTGACCGGCTCA